>CALFYQ010000349.1 GCA_937952085.1 uncultured Paracoccaceae bacterium
CTTCTGGCGTGGGCGAGATGATTCGGGGAATGACGAAGTCAATCGGGCCTGTTCTGTTCCGCCCGGTTGTGTGCGTGAGGGTGTTGTATGCGTACCGACGCTTTGTCAGCGGCCGGATTCGGCCGTCTTGTTCAGGAGAAGCGTCTTGCTCGCGGTTGGAGCCGGGCGAGGCTCGCCGAAGCTGCTCTGGGCGTCGCAAGCGCCGAGCGGCGGATCATCGAGATCGAAGAAGGGCTCGTCGCCGCGCCGGCGACCCGTGTGTGCGATGCGATCGCTGTCACGCTTGGCATCACCGACGAAGAACGCAGCCTCGCGGCGGCGCGCGCCGCCACGGTCGTCCCCGCCGCCGCGCCGCACGCCGTCCTTGAACGCGCGTATCAGGCGCTTTCCGGGCGCCACGGCTCGAGCGGGCTCAGCGCCGCCGAGCGTCGGGCCGTAGAGCGTCAGAAGACCGCCGCTTGGCGGGCGAGCCGCACCCGGCTCGCGCATTTTGTGCGTGAACGGCCGGCGCTTCGGCCCGTGATCCTCGCCGCGCAGGCGGAGGCCGATGGCGCCCGTTTCGAGCAGGCGGACGCGCTCTTCGCCGAGGCGGAAGCGATGCTTCACAAGGGTCCGGGGCGGGTCGAGCTGCGGCGGGAGCGCGGCGAGATCGCTCTAATCGGGTGCGATCCCTATCGCGCCTGGCGCTGCTTCGAGGCGGCGGCGGAGTTTCTCGACCCCTACACCCCCCATGCGGGCGCCGATCTTCGGATGGCCGCGGCGACGCAGCTTCATCGCCACGGCCGGCTATTCGGCCCCGAGGGCGTGGAGGCGACGACGCTCCTCCTCCGCAAGGCGGTGGACAGCTGGCGGCCGGAGCGACATCCGGAACGCTGGGCGACGGCCTGGTCGAACCTGGCCGCCGCGCTCCACGACCTTGCGCTCGCGCGCGGCGGGGCGAAGGCGCAGGCGCTCCTCGAGGAGGCGGTGGAGGCCTATCGCAAGGCGCTCGACATCTTCGACCGGGAGACGCATCCGGGCCGCTGGGCGACGACGCAGAGCAATCTCGCGACGACGCTCGGCAACCTCGCCCGCCGGCGGCGCGGGAGCGCGGCCGCCGCGCTCTTCGCCGAGGCGGCGGCGGCGCATCGCGCGGCGCTGAAGATCCGCAATCGGGCGGCGAAGCCGGCGGACTGGGCGGCCGAGCAGGCGGAACTCGCGCTCGCGCTCGGCTCCGCCGCCGAGAGCGCGAAGACGCGCGCCGAAGCGCAGCGCCTCCTTGCGGAATCGGCCGCGGCCGGCGAGGCGGCGCTCGGCGTCTATCGGAAGGACGCGACGCCGGGCCATTGGGCCGCCGCGCGCAACAATCTCGGCATGACGCTCCGCTCCCAGGCGGCGGCGGGCGGCCCGGCGCAGCTTCTGGTGAAGGCGGCGGTCTGTTTCCGAGAGGCCATCGCGGCGCTCGCGGAAGAGGGCGAGGCGGGCGAAGGGCGGCGGGCCGCTATCCGCACCAATCTCGCGCTCGCGCTGACCGATCTCGCTGGCCGCGCATCGCCGGATGCCGCCGGCGCGCTGGCGGCGGAAGCGGCGAGCGCGGCGCGCTCCGCCTACGCCGCGCGGATCAACGCCGAATCGGCGGTCAAGGGCGCCTGCCTTTCCGCGCTGGCGGGGGCGCTTATCGCCGAGGCGAAGGCCGCGCACGGGCCTGCCGCGGCGCGCGCGGCCTCGGAGGCGGCGGCGCGGCTTCGGCAGGCGCTCGCCGACACGGCCTTGTCCGCCGATCCGAACCGCGCCGCCGGCTTTTCGGTGGCGCTCGGCCGGGCGCTGGAGGCGGAGGCCGAGGTCAGCGCGCCGTCGGAGCGAAAGCGCCGCCTCACCGCCGCGCGGCAGGCCTTCGAGGACGCGCTGCGCCGCCTCGCCGCGGTCGGTCCGTCGTCGCTCCGGGCCGCGGCGGAGCACGGCGTCCGCCGGATGGAGCAGCGCCGGGCGGCCTAGCTCAACGAAGAACGGCGCCGGGGTTCATGATGCCGAGCGGGTCGAGCGCGGCCTTCACCGCCCGCATCGCCGTGAGGAGCCCGGCGTCGCCGTAATGCTCAAGGTCGGCGACCTTGGCGCGGCCGACGCCGTGCTCGGCGCCGACGGATCCGTCATGCGCGTCGACAAGGTCGTAGACGATGGTCTTCACCTCCGAGCGGAGGTTGTCATAGGCGGCGCGGGTCGCGCCCGCCGGCGGGAAGACGTTGTAGTGGAGGTTCCCGTCGCCGACATGGCCGAAGCAGTTGATCCGCAGCGACGGGTCGAGCCTCCCGAGCGCCGCGGTCGCCGCCGCAACGAAATCGGCGATGCGGGAGAGCGGCAGCGAGACGTCGTGGCTCGACACCGAGCCGATGCCGCGGTTGGCGAGGGGGATCGTCTCCCGGATCGCCCAGAACGCGTCCCGTTGCGCGGCGGACTGGGCGATCACCCCGTCTGTCGCGAGCCCCGCCTCGAACGCCTCGGCCAGCGCCGCCTCGAAGGAGGCGCCGATCCCCGCCTGCCCGCCGACCTCGACGAGCACCGACCAGGGCGGCATCGGCGAGAGCGGGGCCGGGCGCGCCATGCCGCTTTCCTCGAGGAACACATAGCCCATGACGTCGATCAGCTCGAAGGCCGAGATCGTCTCGCCGAGACGGTCGCGGAGATCGTGGAGGAGCGCCACCGCGTCACGCGGCGAGGGGACGGCGAGCCAGGCCGTCGCCGTTTCCGCCGGCCGCGCCATCAGCTTCAGCGCCGCGGCGGTGATGATTCCGAGCGTGCCCTCGCCGCCGATCAGGAGATGGCGGATGTCGTAGCACATGTTGTCCTTGCGGAGCCGCTTCAGCCCGTTTAGCACCGTGCCGTCCGGCAGGACCGCCTCGACGCCGAGGCAGAGATCGCGCGCGTTGCCGTAGCGGAGCGTGGAGATGCCGCCGGCGTTGGTGGAGAGGTTCCCGCCGATCCGGCAGGAGCCCTCGGAGGCGAGCGAGAGCGGGAAGAGCCGGCCGGCCTCCGCCGCGGCGTCCTGCACGTCCTTCAGGATCGCGCCGGCTTCGGCGACGATCACGTCGTCGTCCGTGTTCACGTCGCGGATCCGGTTCATCCGCTGCAGCGAGAGGAGGAGCGGCGCGGGCTCCGCCAGCGTCACATGGCCGGCGACGAGTCCGGTGCCGCCCGAGACCGGGATGATCGCGACGCGCGCCTCGGCGCAGCGGCGGACAAGCTCGGCCACCTCGTCCGTCGAGCCCGGGCGGGCGACGAAGGCGGCGTGGCCGCGAAACCGGTCCCGCGGGTCGCCGAGGAGGTCCTGCGAATCTTCCGGCGCGCGCCAGCCGGACGGGCCGAGAAGCGTGCGGAGTCCGTCGAGGAATTCGGGGGTGGGCGCGTTCAGGGTCATCTCGGTCCGCTTCGGCTGGGGCGGGTCATCTCGGGGCGGCGGCGCGGCGGAGCCGGTCGTTAATCGCCCGGCCGAGCCCTTCCTCGGGGATTGGCGAGACGGCGATGGCGCCGCCCGGGCCGTCGAGCGCGCGGAGCATGGAGAAGAGATTTCGCGCCGCCTCGTCCAGATCGCCTTCGGGCGAGAGGTCGAGCGCCGCGCCCGGCGCGCCGGCGAAGCCGAGAAGCCGCTCGCCCGGCCGCGCCGCCTCGGCGTCGAGCCGGAGGCGCGCGGCAGGGGCGTAGTGGCTGGAAAGCTGCCCGGGCGCGGTGATCCCCGGCCCGGCGGCGGCGAGCGTCCGGCCCAGCGCGGCCTCGATCTCCTCCGCGGCGAGGCCGCCGGGGCGGAGGAGCCGCGGCGTTCCATCCGCAAAGCCGACGATGGCGCTTTCGACGCCGACAGCGCAGGGCCCGCCGTCGATCACTCCGGCGATCTTCCCGCACAGCCCGTCGAGGACATGCGCGGCGGTCGTCGGGCTCACCCGGCCCGAAGGATTCGCCGAAGGGCCGGCGAGCGGCCCGCCGAAGGCGGCCAGAAGCCGCCGCGCGACGGGGTGCGCCGGGGCGCGGAGCGCGACGCTCGGCAGCCCCGCGCGCGCACCGGCCGGAATGCCCGCCTCCGGCCGCACGGGGGCGACGAGGGTGAGCGGGCCCGGCCAGAACCGTTCCGCGAGGCGGATCGCCTCGGACGGCAGCGCTGCGATCCGCGACGCGGCGTCGAGGTCAGAGACGTGGAGGATCAGCGGGTTGTGCGCCGGGCGGCCCTTCGCGGCGAAGATCGCCGCCACCGCCGCCTCCGACCGGGCGTCTCCGCCGAGGCCATAGACCGTCTCGGTCGGGAAGGCGACGAGCCGGCCGGCGCGGAGCGCCTCCGCCGCCTCACTGGCCTCGTCCGGCCGCCAGGTTCGGGTCTCGAGCGCCGCCATCTCCATGACGCCCCCTTAGCGCGCCGCCGCGCCCTTGGCGAGAAGGCGCTCCGACCAGAGAAGATCGAGGAGCGCGAGGACCGCGACCGCGGCCCCGGCGAGGCCGAGCCAGGCGAGCCCGGCGGCGCCCGCCAGCGCCGATCCGATCGCCGATCCGACCGACATGCCGAGATAGAGCGAGGCGGCGTTGAGCGAGAGGAGCAGCGTCGCCCTCTCCGGCGCGGTCGCGATCAGCCGAATCTGCTGCGCGGCGAAGAAGCCCCAGCCGAAGACCGACCAGAGGAAGCCGGCGACGAGAAGCGCCCAGAACGGGATCGGCAGGAAGGAGAATACGGCGAGGACCAGCACCGTCATCACCGCTTGGAGCGTCAGCGTCTTCACCGGGCCGATCCGGTCCACCAGACGGCCCGTCATCAGGTTGCCGACCACCGCGCCGCCACCGACGACGAAGAGGAAAAGGCTGACCCCGTCCCGCCCGAGGCCCATGCCTGCCTCCAGCACCGGCGCGGCGAAGGTGTAGAAGACATAGGCCGCCGCGACGAAGACCGGGGTGAAGGAGAGGACGAGCATCGCCCGGCCGTTCCGCACCGTCTCGGCGAGGGCGCGCAGTTTCCCCGGCTCGACCTGGATCGAGGCCGGGACGAAGACGCGCACGAGCCCGGCGACGATGACGGCGAGCGCCGCCACGGCCCAGAAATCCGCCCGCCAGCCATAGGTGTAGCCGATCCAGGCGCCGCCGGGCACGCCGATCACCTGCGCCAGCGTCAGCCCGACGAAGGCGCCGGCGAGCGCCCGCCCGCGCCGTTCCGGCGGAGCCGAGGCCGCCGCCACCGAGGCCGCCACCGGCGAGACGATCCCGGCCGAAAGCGCGGCGAGGACGCGGCCGGCGATGAGCGTCTCGGCGTCGGGCGCCATCGCCATCAGCGCGGCCGCCGCCGCGAAGACGAGAAGCGCGAGCGAGAGAAGCTGACGACGCGGCCAGCTTCCCGTCAGCGAGACGAGGAGCGGCGAGCCGAAGGCGTAGGCGAGGGCGTAGGCGGTGACGATCATACCCGCCTCGGCCTCGCTCATGGCGAGATCGGTCGCGATCGGGGTCAGCACGCCGATAACGAGGAATGCGCCGACGCCGATCGCGAAGTTGGTCGCCGAAAGCACGGGAATCAGAAGGCGCGCCGAGGGGTTCGACATGGCGCAGCGATAGGCCGCGGCGGCCTGGGCGGCAAGCGGCGGCGGCCGGCGGGCTTGACCCGGCGGCCCGAAACGCTGAAGCCGGTGCCCGGAACGGGAGGGCGCGATGGATCCGATGAACGTGGTCGTGCCGGGCGTCTCCGGCCGGATGGGCCGGATGCTCGTGCGCGCGGTGGACGAGGCGGAGGGCGCGCGGCTCGTCGCCGCCACCGAGCGGCCCGGCCACGCCTGGATCGGCCGCGACCTCGGCGAATGCCTCGGCGGCGCGGCGCGGGGCGTGATCGTCTCCGACGACCCGCTCGAAGCCTTCGCGAAGGCCGAGGCGGCGCTCGACTTCACCGCCCCGGCGGCGACGCCGCTCCATGCCGAACTGGCGGCGCAGGCGCGGCTCGTCCATGTCGTCGGCACGACGGGGCTTGGTGAGGCCGAGTTGAAGGCGCTGGCGGCTTCGGCGCGGCACGCGGTGGTGGTGCGCGCCGGGAACATGTCGCTCGGCGTCAACCTCCTCGCCGCGCTGACGCGGAAGATCGCCGCGGCGCTCGACCCCGATTTCGACATCGAGATCGTCGAGATGCACCACCGGCACAAGGTGGACGCGCCGTCCGGCACCGCGCTGATGCTGGGCGAGGCCGCCGCCGAGGGCCGCGGCGTGCGGCTCGACGCGGTGGCGGACCGGGGGCGGGACGGCGAGACCGGGGCGCGCAAGCGCGGCCATGTCGGCTTCGCCGCGCTCCGGGGCGGCGACGTGGTCGGCGAGCACGAAGTGATCTTCGCCGGCGAGGGCGAGCGGATCGTGCTCCGCCACATCGCCACCGACCGGATGCTCTTCGCTCGCGGCGCGGTGAAGGCCGCGCTCTGGGGCCGGGGCCGCAAGCCCGGCCAGTTCGACATGGAGGACGTGCTCGGCCTTCGCGGCTGAGCCGGCTGTGCTGCGGCGTTGAAATCCGGCCGGAAACTCCAACTCGATTCACCTCGTGTTTTCGCCTTTCCGGTCTAGTCGCGGCGACGGGCGGGTTTTGCGTTCCACGCGAACGCTGATAGCCTTTCCTCAACTTCGGATTGCGCGGCGGCGCGGGGGCGGGCTTGGGCGAAGAGGATGCATTCGACCGGCTCGTTTCAGGGCTCGACCGGCTTCGGGAGCGGCTCCGCATCGCCGTCATCTACAACGGCGACCGAACCGCGCCGGGCGCGGTGATCCGGCAGGGCCACAATCCGCGCTCGGAAAAGTCATACAAGCCTGTGGCGGAAGACATCGCCTCCGGCCTTCGCGCCGCCGGGTTCGAGCGGGTTGCGCTCCTTCCCGACGATCTCACCCTGCCGGACCGGCTGCGGGAGGAGGCGATCGACCTCGCCTGGCTCAACACCGCCGGCATCCAGGGCTATGACGCCATCGCCCATGCGCCGGCGACGATGGAGCTCGCGGGCGTGCCTTATGTCGGGCATCGGCCGCTCCTCGCGCTCACCCTCGATTCGAAGCAGGTCTTCAAGCGCGAGGCGCAGGCGCTCGGCCTGCCGACGCCGCCTTTCCTGGTCTGGGACGGCGTGCGCGGCCGCTTCTCAACAGACGACCCGGTCTTCGCGCGCGAATTTGCCGGCTGGGACGGCGGCTTCGTGGTGAAGCCGGTGATCGGCCGCGCCTCGCTCAACGTGATCCACGTGCCGGAGCGGGCGGGCCTGCCGGAGGCGGTGGAGACGGTCTATCGCGAGACGCTGAACCAGGTGCTGGTCGAGGCCTACATGTCCGGCCCGGAATATTGCGTTGCGGTCTCCGGCCCGGTCGTGGTGCGCGAGGGCGCGCCTGAGCGGGGCGCCGCGCCCTTCGCCTTCTCCGCCGTCGAGCGGAAGCTCGGCCCCGGCGAGGCGATCTTCACCTCGATGGACCTGAAGCCGATCGATGGCGGCCGCGCCCACGCGCTCGGCCCCGAGCACCCCGATTTCGCCGCGCTGATCGACCTCGCCCGTCGGGTGCATGACGATCTTCAGATCCGCTGCCTCGTGCGGCTCGACGTGCGGGCGGACCATGCCGGCCGGCTCCACATCCTCGAAGCCAACCCGAAGCCGGACCTGAAACGGCCGGACGCCCGGGCGACGAGCCTCGTCTGCCTCGGCCTGCCGCAGGAGCGGATGAGCTATGAGGACCTGATCCTCTCGCTCCTGCTCGACCGGCTCGACCATTACCTCCGCAATCGGCCCGCCGTGGTGCGGCACATTGCGGAGCTGATGGCGTGAGAGGCGCCGCGCGGCTTCGGGGCGCGCTGCCCGTCGCCTTCGTGGCGATCCTCTCGCTCGGCCTGCTTGTCTATGTCGGCTGGGGCGAGGCGAAGCGAGGCTGGCCGCGTTTCGCGGCGGAGAAGGCGGCGGCGGAGGCGGAGGTGCTCGCGGCGGCGCTCGGCCCGCACCTTCGCGCCGGGCTGCCGCTCGCGGCGCTCCCCGGTTTCGCCCGCATCGCGACGCCGATTCTCGAGGCGGACCCGGCGCTCGCCGGCATCGCGCTCCGCGACGCTTCGGGCCGTGCGCTCTTCACAGCCGGCGAGGCGGGGCCGGAGACGGCGCCGCTTCCCGAGGACGGCGCGACCGAAGTCGATTCCGAGGGTCGGCTCTCCGTCTTCCGCCGGCTCGATGGCCGGTTCGGCCCGGCCGGGGCGCTCGAATTCAGGTTGGACCGGGGGGCGCTCGCCGAACGCGCGGCGCGGCCGCTGCCGCTCCTCGCGGGGCTCGCCGCGCTCCTCTGCCTCGCGCTCTTTCTCCATGCATTTGTCGAGCGGCGGCGCGGGCGGCTC
>CALFYQ010000350.1 GCA_937952085.1 uncultured Paracoccaceae bacterium
CCGCGCTCCGGGCCCGGATCCAGGCCGCCGGCGGCGTCGGCTTCGCCCGCATCGCGGTGCGGGACGAGCCGCTCCCGCGGAGCCTCCCCTCGCGGGACGGGGCGATGCTGAAGGCGCGGTTCCGCGCCGGGCTCGGCCTTCCGGCGCTCTGAAACGGCGGAGGGGCGGCGCCGCCGCCCCTTCAGCCCGGCAGGGTCGCCGGGTCGAAATTCGCGCCGCAGACCAGAACGCCCACATGGGCGCCCGGCTCCGGCCGCACCGCGCCGGAGAGAAGCGCCGCGAGCGCGGTCGCGCCGCCTGGCTCGGCCGCGACGTTGCAGACCCGCCAGAGCGCGCCCTGCGCCTCGCGGATCGCGTCGTCCTCCACCGTCGCCAGGAGGCCGACATGGGCCTCGATCGCCTCGAAGGTCATCGGCGAGAGCGCCGGCGCGCCGAGGCTGTCCTTGGCGAAGGAGGTCGGCGTCTGCTCCACCGGCTCGCCCGCCTTTCGTGCGGCGAAGGCGCAGGCGGCGTTCACGGGTTCGACGCCGATCACCTCCGGCCCGCCCTGCAGCGCCGTCGCGATGCCGGAGATCAGCCCGCCGCCGCCGATGGCGACCAGAACCGCGTCCATGTCCGGCGCCTGCTCCGCCCATTCGAGCCCGACCGTGCCCTGGCCGGCCAGCGTCCCGACGCCGTTATAGGGATGCACCTCGAGCGCGCCGGTCTCCGCCAGATAGGCGTGAAAGGCGGCCATGGTCTCGATGAAGGTGGCGCCGGTGATTTCCAGCGGCAGGCCGTAGGACATGATCTTGTCGGTCTTCCGCTTCGGCGCATAGTCCGGCACGAAGATCGTCGCCTCCCGGCCGAGGGCCGACGCGGCGAAGGCGACGGCGGCGCCGTGATTGCCGCCGGAGATCGCCGCCACCGGGCGCTTCGGGTCCGGATCGGAGAGGAGGTTCATGAATGCGCCGCGCGGCTTGAAACTGCCGGTATGCTGGAAGCACTCGAACTTGAAGGTGAGCCGGCCGCGCCAGGCGAGCCCGAAATCCGCCGGGTTCACCTCCATCACCGGGGTTCGCCGCACGTAGCGGCGGATCAGCGCCCCGGCCTCGACGATGTCCTGCATGGTGACGGCCATCGGCGCCTCCCCCAAAAACCGCGCTGGATCATGGCCGCCGCGCGATAAATCGCAAGTGGCGAAGGGCCGCGCCTCCTGCTGTCCAAGGTGCTCGAAGGGCGCGGTCCAAGGCGGGTTGTCTCTGCTCCGCGCTTCCTCTATACGGCGCGCTTCCGAGGCGGCGCGGGTCGGAATCCGCGCCGGGAGCCAGGAGCGAGCTGTGAAGAAAGACATCCATCCGAACTACCACTTCGTGGACGTGAAGCTCCTTTCCGGAGATATCGTCCGCATGCGGTCCACCTACGGCAAGGAGGGCGACTCGCTCGCGCTCGACATCGACCCGTCGGTGCACCCCGCCTGGACCGGCGGCCAGCAGAAGCTGATGGACACCGGCGGCCGCGTCTCGAAGTTCAAGAAGAAGTTCGAGGGCTTCGGCTTCTGATTCGCCGGCCGCGCGCCGCGCGGCCCCGGAGTTACCGCCAGCGTCCCCGTCGGAGCCGTCATGTCGCGCGCCCATGTGATCGTTCTCGGCAACGAGAAGGGCGGCTCGGGCAAGTCCACGACGGCGATGCACCTCTTCGTCGCGCTCGCCAGGCAGGGCAAGCGCGTCGGGGCGATGGACCTCGACCTCCGGCAGCAGAGCTTCTTCCGCTATCTCGACAACCGCGCCGCCAAGGCGCGGAAGTCCGGCGAGGCGCTCGCTTTGCCGGAGCGGCGGGACATCTCCGCCTCCAAGGCGCAGGACCGGCGCGACGCCCGCGCCATCGACGACGAGACCTTCGGCCAGGCTCTTGAAGAGCTTCAGGCCGAGAGCGATTTCGTGCTGATCGACTGCCCCGGCGCGCACAGCTATTTCGCCCAGCTCGCCCACGCCTCGGCCGACACGCTCATCACCCCGATGAACGACAGCCTGATCGACTTCGACCTTCTGGCGCGGGTCGATCCCGGCACCGAAAAGGTGCTCGGCCCCTCGGTCTATTCCGAGATGGTCTGGCGCGCGCGCCAACTCCGCGCCGAGGCCGGGCTGAAGCCGATCGACTGGATCGTCACCCGCAACCGGATGTCGAACCTCCAGGCGCACAACAAGCGGAAGGTCGGCGGCCTCCTCGCCACGCTCTCGAAACGGATCGGTTTCCGCATCGCGCCGGGTTTTTCGGAACGCGTGATCTTCCGTGAACTCTTTCTCGACGGTTTGACCCTCATGGACTTGCCGGGGGGCGCGATGTCGCTGTCGCATGTTGCGGCGCGGCAGGAGGTGCGCGATCTCTTGAAGACGCTCGCGCTACCCGGCGTGACGGCGGCGATCTGAGACAGGAGAACGGCGATGCGTGTGGCGATGATCGGAACCGGATATGTCGGCCTCGTCTCCGGCGTCTG
>CALFYQ010000351.1 GCA_937952085.1 uncultured Paracoccaceae bacterium
TCGATGTTGTGGCCGCCGCGGATGATCAGGTCCTTCGCCCGGCCGGTGATCCAGACATAGCCGTCCTCGTCCATCTTGCCGAGATCGCCGGTGCGCAGATACCCCTCGCTGGTGAAGAGGCCCTCGTTGCGCTTCGCCTCCGTATAGCCGGGGAAGACGCCGGGATTGCCGACGCAGATCTCGCCGATCTCCCCCACCGCCATCTCGGTCTTGATCGTTCCGTCCGCGGCGCAGTCGAGAATCTTCACTTCGGTATAGGGGAACGGGAGACCGACCGAGCCGATCTTCTTCGCGCCGTCCACCGGGTTGCCGGAGACGAGGCAGGTCGCCTCCGTCATGCCGTAGCCTTCGAGGATATTGACGCCAGTCGAGGCCTCGAACTTGCGGAACAGCTCCTGCGGCAGCGGGGCCGAGCCGCAGAACGCGCTCTTCAGCGACGAGACGTCGGCGTCGACCGGGCGCTGCATCAGCGCGGCCGCCGCGGTCGGCACCGTCACCATGAAGGTGACGCCCCAGCGTTCGATCAGCTTCCAGAAATTGTCGAAGACGCCCTCGCCGCGATAGCCCTGCGGCGTCGGCAGCACGAGATGGGCCCCCGTCTGCACGCAGGACATGAAGACCGGATAGGCCGCGAAGACGTGGAAGAGCGGCAGCGGGCAGAGCAACACGTCGTCCGGCGTCGTCAGCACCGCCTCGGCGACCCAGCCGTTGTAGAGCGCGCCGCGCTGGGTGTGCTGCGCCACCTTCGGCAGGCCGGTCGTGCCGCCGGTGTGGAAATAGGCGCAGATCGAATCCCGCGTCGCCTCGTTCCTGAAGGCTAGCGCGGTCTTGCGCTTCGCCATCTCGGCGTTGAAATCCGTCACCTTCACGCCGGCGGGCCACTGCACCTTCGGCCGGATGAACGGGATGATGAAAGAGAGCGGCGGGCTGAGATAACGGCGGAGGTCCACCGTCAGCACGTGCTTCACGTTCGGCGCATGGGCGAGCGCCTTCGCCGCCTTCTGCGCCACGTCGGATTTGGGGAAGGGCGCCAGAGTCACCAGCACCTTCGCGCCGGTCTCGTGCAGGATGTGGCCGACATGCTCGGCCTCGAGCAGCGGGTTGACCGGGTTGACGATGCCGGCGGTCATGCCGCCGAGAAGGGCGATCGCCGTCTCGTTGGCGTTCGGCAGCATGTAGGCGACGACGTCGCGCGGCCCGACGCCGAGCTCGCGGAAGAGGTTCGCCGCCTGCGCCGTGCGGGCGTGCAGCATCGCCCAGGAGAGCGTCTCCGCCTTGTCCTTCGGGCCAGAGCGGATCTGGAAGGAGACGGCCGGGCGCGGCCCGTGGCGCGAAGCCGTCTCGGACAGCTTCTCGAACACGTTGTCGACGGTGAGGCGCGTCTCGAACGGCGTCGTCTCGAACGCCTTCTTGTCCGCCAGCGTCGCGTAGGTCATGCGCAGCCTCCCCGCGGCGCCGTATCGCGCCTTCTCGCGCAAGATTAATGCGCAGCCGGAGGGCCCGCCGCAAGGGCGACGGGCGTTGGGCGGCGGGTCGGTTGCAAGCCGGCGCTGGAATGGTCGATCCGGGGGAGCGAGGCGCGAAGAGACGAGACGCCACTGCGTGGGCGCCCGCTCCGGTCGGCACGGGCGCTCCATGGCGTCGCCGCGCCTCCGGACGATCCGCGCGAGGCGGCCCGGGTTGCTCGCCCGAACCGGGAGGAGTGGAGACGGCGCGCCCGAATCCCGGCCATCGAGCATGGCCCGCCGATGAGGCCGCGCCGCCTGCCCTTGGCCTGGCCGAGCATCGGACGCCGAAAGGAACGCTGGAGCGGTCGCGCCCCGCCTCAATGGCGGAAGTTGCGCTCCACTTCGTACTGGCCACCGACGAGGCCGCCGAACATCTCGCCGACTTCCGGGTGGCCGACCGGCTCGCCGCTATCATCCGGCAGAAGGTTCTGCTCGGAGACATAGGCGACGTAGTAGCTCGTCTCGTTCTCGGCGAAGAGGTGGTAGAAGGGCTGGTCCTTCCGCGGCCGGCTTTCGGCCGGAATCGAGTTCCACCATTCTTCGGTGTTGGAGAAGACGGGATCGACGTCGAACACCACCCCGCGGAACGGGTGGAACCGATGCTGCACCACCTGTCCGATCCGGTATTTCGCAGTCGCCCGTATCATAGCCCCTCGATTCGCGCACTCGCGCCCACCACGAGCCTAGTATAGGTCTCTGAACGAAGTTTCCATAGAGGCGGGGGCCGAAGGGCGCAGCGCATGGTCCTGACGGTTCTCGAAATCACGGCCCCGGCCTTCCTGCTCGCGGCCGCCGGATTCTTCTGGGCGAAGAAGGGCTTGCCCTACGACACGGCGTTCGTCACGCGGCTAGGAACCGGGCTCGCGGTGCCCTGCCTGATCTTCTCCACGCTGGCCCGGACCGAGATCGAGCCGGGCGCTCTGGCGCGGATGCTGGGCTCAACCCTGCTCCTCTACGCGCTCTTCTGGCTCGTCTTCGGCGCGGGCCTGAAACTCGCCGGCCTGCCGCTTCGCGTCTTCCTGCCGCCGACGGCGATGAACAATTCCGGCAATCTCGGCCTGCCGATCTGCCTTTACGCCTTCGGGCCTGAAGGGCTGGCGCTCGGCATCGTGCTCTTCGCGGCGATGGTGATCATCCAGTTCTCCTTCGGCGTCTGGTACGTCTCCGGCCAGGGCCGGCTCCGCGACGCGGCGAAGCAGCCGATGATCTGGTCGGCGGTGCTCGGCGTCGCCGCGGCCGCGCTCCAGTTCCGCCCGCCGACCTTTCTCGACAACGCCATCGGCCTCGCGGGGCAGATGGCGATCCCGCTCATGGTGCTGACGCTCGGCGTCTCCATCGCGACGATCCGGGCCCGCTCCGTGGCGCGCGCCGCGGCGATCTCGACGGCGCGCTTCGTCGCCGCCGGCGCCATCGCGCTCGGGGTCGGGCGGCTCCTCGGGCTCGAAGGGTTGGCGCTCTCGGTCCTCGTCCTCCAGTCGATCATGCCGGCGCCGGTGACCAACTACCTCCTCGCGCTGAAGTTCGACGCGCATCCGGAGGAGGTGGCGAGCCTCGTCGTGGTCTCCACCGTGCTCTCGATTGTCTTCATTCCCTTGGCCTTGGCACTCATTCTTTAAGTTGGCTCGGCGCCTCGTTCGTGATAAGCGATGAGGCAGAAGAGGCTTCGAGCAGGCCCGTGACATGATGAGACGAAACTTCGCGCCCCTCTGGGCGGCGGCCGTCCTTGGGCTCGCCGCCTGCTCCTCCGGGCCCGACCGGCCCTCCGGCCCGCCGCGCAACCAGGCCGACGCCTGCGCGATCCTCGACCATGACGAGAGCTGGGGCCCGGCGCTCCGCACCGCAGAGCGGCGCTGGGGCGCGCCGCCCGAAGTGGTGCTGGCGATCATCCAGCGGGAGTCGAGCTTCCGGCACGACGCCCGGCCGCCGAAGAAATACGCCGCCTTCGGGCTGATCTCGACCGGCCATGTCAGCTCCGCCTACGGCTATTCGCAGGCGATCGACGGCACCTGGGACTGGTACCGGAAGGAGACCGGCCGCTCCGGCGCCGACCGGGACGATTTCAGCGACGCGGTGGATTTCGTCGGCTGGTACCTCGCCAAGACCGAGACGGCCAACGGCGTCGGCAAACGTGACGCCTACGCCCAGTACCTCGCCTATCACGAGGGCCATCGCGGCTACGCCAACGGCCGCTGGCGCGAGAAGGCCTGGCTGATGCGCGCGGCCTCGCAGGTCGCGGCGCTGGCGGAGACCTATCGCGGCCAGCTCACCCGCTGCGGCGGCCGTCTCGCCTAGGGTCGCGGCCTGATGTCGTTGACGCCGCGCACCTCGTGACAGGGGTTGTAGAGCGTGCGGCCGGTCTCGGGGTCGGCGATCGTCCGCCACGACAGGGCGCAATAGGCGGCGATCTGGTCGGCGGAATAGCGCGACCGCTTCACGCCCTCGAAGGGCTTCGGGCCCGGCGGCAGCCGGAGGTCGAAAACGATCTCGCCGCCCGGCGGCTCGGCCATGTTCTGCGGCGCGCGGAGCGCCGCCTCGCAGCGGTTGACGCCCGCCGCCTCGCGCAGCGCCTCGTACTGGCCCTTCAGCCGCGCCACCTCCCGCCGATAGTCGGACTCGGTCGTGATCAGCAGCGTCCAGGGCGCGAGGGGCGGAACGATCGCGGCGGCGCCGACGGTGAGATCGTCGCGGTATGCCGCGTCGTCCTGCAATTCGCCGACCCGGCGCAGGCTGGAGGCGACGCGCCGGATCTCCGCATCGAGCGCGCCGCAGGAGTACCGCTCATACTGCCGATAGGTGACGTCTGGCATCCGCCTGACGCCGATTTCCGCCGTTTCGGGCGCGCAGGCCGCGAGGCCGCCGCACATCATCGCCGCCGCAATCAAATTCCGGGTCGCCTGCATTGCCCCCCCCCTTCAATCAATGCCGCCGGCGCAAATCCTCGCTGGCCGGGAAAGCCAACAGGATCGGCCCGAGGCTTGTCAATGCATTGACCTTTGGGGCCGCGCCTGCGACCCGATCACCGAACCGGCATGGCGAGAGAGGCGATCGCGATGGAATATTTCGAGGCGAACGGCGCGCGCATTCCCGCGATCGGGCTCGGCACCTGGACGCTGGATGACGGCGCCGCGGAGGCGATCGTCTCCGAGGCGCTGAAGGTCGGCTGGCGGCATGTCGACACGGCGGCGATGTATGGCAACGAAGCCGGCGTCGGCGCCGGGCTCCGCAAGGGCGGCCTGCCGCGGGACGAGGTCTTCGTCACCACCAAGGTCTGGCACGACCAGCTTTCGGACCGGGCGCTCCAGGCTTCCACCAAGGCGAGCCTCGCCAGGCTGAGGCTCGACGCGGTGGACCTCCTTCTCGTCCACTGGCCGTCGAAGACGATCCCGCTCGCCGAGACGATGGGCGCTCTGGCCGACGCCAAGAAGCAGGGCCTCGCCCGGCATGTCGGCGTCTCGAACTTCCCGACGCGGCTTCTCGCCGAGGCGGTGAAGCTCTGCCCCGCGCCGCTTGTCGCCAATCAGATCGAATGCCACCCGGAGCTCGACCAGCGGCTCGTGCAGGCGGCGAACGCCGGCGCCGGGCTCGCCACCGTCGCCTATTGCCCGCTCGCCCGCGGGGCGGATCTACTGACGGAGCCGGCCGTGGCCGGGCCCGCGGCGCGGCTCGGCGTCTCGCCGGCGCAGGTGGTCCTCCGCTGGCATTTCCAGGAAGGCCGCATCGCCATTCCGCGCACCTCGAACCCTGCGCGCCTGGCGGTCAATCTAGACATTTTCGGCTTCGCGCTGACCGATCCGGAGATGACCGCCCTCTCCGCCCTCCGGAGCCGCGGCAAGCGGATCTGCGACTTCGCCTTCGCGCCGGAATGGGACGCGGCCTGAACCGGCGCGCTTGACTTTCCCCCGCGCGCCGGGACGCTCCGCGCCATGCTCGACCCGCGACCGGTTTTCTATGTCGTCGGCCTCGCCGTGCTCGCGCTCGGCGGGGCGATGATCGCGCCGGCGCTGACCGACGCGGCGCATGGCTCGGCGAACTGGCGCGCCTTCGCCCTCGCCAGCGCGATCTCGATCTTCTTCGGCGGCGCGGTCGCCGGCGCCTGCCGGGAGAGCCGGAGCGAGGGCCTCTCGCGCCAGCAGAGCTTTCTGCTGACCACGGTGGTCTGGCTGGCGCTGCCGCTCTTCGCCGCCCTGCCCTTCATGATCGGCTCGCCCTCGGCGAACTTCGCCGACGCCTTCTTCGAGGCGATGAGCGGGCTCACCACGACGGGCTCGACCGTCTTCACCGGGCTCGACCGGATGGACCGCGGCACGCTCCTCTGGCGGGGCATCCTGCACTGGATCGGCGGGCTCGGCATCATCATCTTCGCCGTCGCCTTCCTGCCGACGCTGCGGGTCGGCGGCATGCAGCTCTTCAAGGCGGAGGCGTTCGACACGCTCGGCAAGATCCTGCCGCGCGCGGCGGAGATCGCGCAGTCGCTCGGCTGGGTCTATCTCGCGCTGACGGCGGTCTGCATGCTGGCCTACGCCGCGGCCGGGATGACCGTCTTCGACGCCACCGTCCACGCCATGTCGACCATCTCGACCGGCGGCTTCGCGAACTACGACACGTCCTTCGAGGAGTTCGGGGCCTCGATCGAGTATATCTGTGTCGTCTTCATGGTGCTTTCGGCGCTGCCGTTCATCCGCTTCGTGCAGCTCGTCAACGGCGACGCGACGCCGCTGTGGAAGGACCCGCAGGTGCGCGCCTTCCTCTTCGCCGCCTCCGCCGCGGTGGCGGCGCTCTATCTCTATCTCGAGGTGGACGGTGACGGGGTGACGTCGGCGCCCTTCCGCAAGTCGCTCTTCAACATCGTCTCGGTGATGACGGGCACCGGCTTCGCCAGCGCCGATTACGGGCTCTGGGGGGCCTTCCCGGTGACCCTCATCTTCATCGTCGGCTTTCTCGGCGGCTGTTCGGGCTCGACCGCCTGCTCCTGCAAGATCTTCCGCTACCAGGTGCTGCTCTCGGCGGCGGCGAACCAGGTGCGGCGGCTCCAGGCGCCGCACGGCGTCTTCATCACCCGG
>CALFYQ010000352.1 GCA_937952085.1 uncultured Paracoccaceae bacterium
GAGGCCGAGCTCGAGGAGCAGGATCACGCCGATCATGGCGCCGACCGGCAGGTAATCGGCGATGCCCTTCTTCAGCTCGGCGAAGTCGACGTCGAGCATCATCACGACGAAGAGGAAGAGCACCGCGACCGCGCCGACATAGACGATGACGAGCAGCATCGCGACGAACTCCGCCCCCATCAGGACGAAGAGCCCGGCGGCCGAGAAGAAGGTGAGGATCAGCCAGAGCACGGAGTGCACCGGGTTCCGCGCCAGCACGACGAGCGCCCCGGAGGCGACCGCCACGATGGCGAAGACATAGAAGGCGAAGGCCGCGATGGTCATGTCCGGTCGTCCCCCCGCCTCACCGATAGGCCGCGTCGAGCTCGAGGTTGCGGGCGATCTCCCGCTCCCAGCGATCGCCGTTCTCGAGCAGCTTCTGCTTGTTGTAGAAAAGCTCCTCGCGCGTCTCGGTGGCGAATTCGAAATTCGGCCCCTCGACGATCGCGTCCACCGGGCAGGCTTCCTGGCAGAAGCCGCAGTAGATGCACTTCGTCATGTCGATGTCGTACTTCGTCGTGCGTCGGGACCCGTCCTCGCGCGGCTCAGCCTCGATGGTGATGGCCTGGGCCGGGCAGATCGCCTCGCAGAGCTTGCAGGCGATGCACCGCTCCTCGCCGTTCGGATAGCGGCGCAGCGCATGTTCGCCGCGGAAGCGGGGCGAAAGCGGGCCCTTCTCGAACGGATAGTTGAGCGTCGCCTTCGGCTTCATGAAGTACTTGAAGCCGAGCCGGAACCCGCTGAGGAAGTCGGTCAGCATGAAGTACCGGAACGCCCGGTCGAACGGGATGCCCATCAGCGCGCCTCCTTGGCAGCGGCCGCTCTCTCGCCGATGCGTCTCGAAAGGTAAAGCCGCGCCATCGCGTCAGCCCCCCACGGCCCAGCGCGCATAGCCCGGCACGCCGAACTGCGCGAAAGCGGCGACGAGAACGACCCAGCCGAGCGAGAGCGGCAGGAACACCTTCCAGCCGATCCGCATCAGCTGGTCGTAGCGGTAGCGGGGCACGATGGCCTTCACCATCGCGAACATGAAGAAGAAGAACACCACCTTGCCGACGAACCAGATCACCCCGTCCGGCAGCCCGGGGATCGGCGACAGCCAGCCGCCGAAGAAGAGGATCGTGGTCATCGCGCACATCAGCACGATGTTCATGTACTCGCCGATCATGAAGAGGAGATACGGCGTCGAGGAATATTCGACCTGGTAGCCGGCGACGAGTTCGGATTCCGCCTCCGGCAGATCGAAGGGCGGCCGGTTCGTCTCGGCCAGCGCGGAGACGAAGAAGAGCACCACCATCGGCAGGTGCGGCAGCCAGTACCAGTTGAGGAAGCCGAGCCCGCCTGACTGCGCCCGCACGATCTCCGAGAGGTTCAGCGAGCCGGTCGAGATCAGCACGCCGACGATGATGAAGCCAATCGAGACCTCGTAGCTCACCATCTGCGCGGCGGAGCGCAGGCCCCCGAGGAACGGGTATTTCGAGTTGGAGGCCCAGCCCCCCATGATGATCCCGTACACGCCGAGCGACGAGATCGCGAAGATGTAGAGGATGCCGACATTGAGGTCGGAGATCACCCAGCCGTCGGAGAACGGCACCACCACCCAGGCGATGGCGGCGAGAACGAAGGTGAGGAGCGGCGCCAGCAGGAACACCGCCTTGTCGGCGCCCGCGGGGATCACCACCTCCTTCACCACGAACTTCAGGAAGTCCGCGAAGGACTGGAGGAGGCCGAAGGGCCCGACCACGTTCGGCCCGCGCCGGAGCTGCACCGCGGCCCAGACCTTGCGATCCATGTAGAGCAGGAAGGCGAGGCTCACGAGCAGCGAGACCGTCACAAGAAGGCACTGCCCGAGGATCAGGAGGAAAAGGCCCGCGCCCGCGTCGAAGAAGCCGGGCTGGTTGAGTTGATCCATCACGCTTCGCCTTCGCACCAGAGCAGCCAGTCGGCGATGGCGGCGGCGCCGCTCTCGCCCGGCTTGGTTCCTTTCGCCGCCGGCGCGGCGGCGGATTCCTGATAGACGAGATCGGCGGTCACGCCCTCCCCCGTCCGGTCCCGCTTCGCAACGCCGCCGACCCATTCGAGCCCGGCCGCGCCCTCGGCGGCGGCGAGCCGCGCCGCCGCGCAGTGATGCGCCGCAAGCGCGTCCTCATGCTCCGCCCGCCCGGCGACGCGGATCGCGCCATCCGTCTCGCTCGCGGTGATCGCGGGCGGCGGCGCGGCGGGCGCAGGCGCCGGCGCGGCCGTCTCGGCCGGGCCGGACGCCGAGCAGGCCGCCAGCGGCAGGAACGCGAGGGGCGCGAAGCGCATCATTCCGCCGCCATCCTCCGGGCCTCGCGCCGCGCCTTCGCCTCGCGAGAGAGCGTCGCCATGATCTCGGAGGCCCGCGCGATCGGGTTGGTGAGGTAATGGTCCGCGATCGGGGAGGCGAAGGCCGCCCCGCTCATCTCGCCTTCCGGCGCCGCCTTCCACTCCGCTGGCTCGATGGCGTCGAGCCGCATGAAATGCGAATGCGCCTCGAAGAGCGCGTGGCGGAGCGCATCAAGCGAGTTCCAGGGCAGCGCCGCACCCATCTCGCCCGAAAGCGCGCGGAGGATCGCCCAGTCCTCCTTCGCCTCGCCCGGCGGAAAGCCGGCGCGATAGGCCATTTGCACGCGCCCCTCGGTGTTGACGAAGAGGCCGGACTGCTCGGTATAGGCCGCGCCCGGCAGGATCACGTCCGCCCGGTGCGCGCCGCGGTCGCCATGGCTGCCCTGATAGATCACGAACGGGCCGGCGGGAATGTCCACCTCGTCCGCGCCAAGATTGTAGATCACGTCGGCGTCGTCGACTCCGCCCTCGGCGGTGAAGCCGAGATCCATCGCGCCGACCCGCGAGGCCGCGAGATGGAGGACGAGGAAGCCGGAGCCCGAAACCTCCGCCATCTTCATCGCCGCGCCGAGCACCGCCGCGCCGTCGGGCCGCGCCAGCGCGCCCTGCCCGAGGATCACCAGCGTCTTCTTCGCCCTGGTCTCGTCGGAGACGCCGTCGGCGATCAGCGCCGACAGGCTCTCGGGCCCCGCGCCGATATGGGCGTAGTCATAGGTAAGGTCCGCCGGCTCGCCGATCAGGCCGATCTGCGCGCCGCCGAGCCACGCCTTGCGGATGCGCGCGTTTAGCACCGGCGCCTCGATCCGCGGATTGGTTCCGATCAGGAGGATCATCGCCGCGTCGTCGATATCGGCGATCCGCGCGGTGCCGACATAGCCGGAGCGGTTGCCGGCCGGCAGCGCGGCGCCGTCGGTCCGGCATTCCGTCACGCCGCCGAGAGGCCCGACCAGCGCCTTCAGCGAGAAGATCGCCTCGACCGGGGCGAGATCGCCGGCGAGCGCCGCGACCTTGCCGGATTTCAGCTTCGACGCCGCGAGCGAAAGCGCCTCGTCCCAACCCGCCGGGCGGAACCTGCCGTTCTCCCGGATGTAGGGCTTGTCGAGCCGCTGCCGCCGGAGGCCGTCGCAGATGTGGCGCGCCTTGTCGGAGATCCACTCCTCGTTCACGTCGTCATGGTTGCGCGGCAGCACGCGCATCACTTCGCGGCCCCGCACGTCGACCCGGATGTTGGAGCCGAGCGCGTCCATCACGTCGATGGACTCGGTCTTCTTCAGCTCCCAGGGCCGGGCGTGGAATGCGTAGGGCTTGTTGGTGAGCGCGCCGACCGGGCAGAGATCGACCACGTTGCCGACCATCTCGGAATCGAGCGCCGCGTTTAGATACGAGGTGATCTCCGAATCCTCGCCGCGCCCGGTCTGGCCCATCTGCGTCACGCCGGCGACCTCGGTCGTGTAGCGGACGCAGCGCGTGCAGGAGATGCAGCGCGTCATGTGCGTGCCGATCAGCGGCCCCAGCTCGATGTCGTCCGCCGCCCGCTTCGGTTCTCGATAGCGGGAGAAGTCGACTCCATAGGCCATCGCCTGGTCCTGCAGGTCGCATTCGCCGCCCTGGTCGCAGATCGGGC
>CALFYQ010000353.1 GCA_937952085.1 uncultured Paracoccaceae bacterium
GTAGCTCTTCAGGCCCTGGTTGAACACCTGCACATGGCAGGGGCAGTTCATCGGCTTCAGCGCGTTGGTGCGCTTCTCGTTGGCGTGTTCGCCGGCCCCGGTCGACTCGTCGATCTCCGTGATGAACATGTTCTCACGGTAATTGTCCCAGTGGCCCGACGCCTCCCAGAGCTTGCGGTCGACGACCTGCGGGGTGCGGATCTCCCGATAGCCGGCGGCGGTGAGCCGACGGCGCATGTAATCCTCCAGCGACCGCCAGATGCGCCAACCCATCGGGTGCCAGAACACCATGCCCGGCGCCTCTTCCTGGAAGTGGAAGAGTTCGAGCTCCTTGCCGAGCTTGCGGTGGTCGCGCTTGGCTGCCTCCTCCAGCATGGTGAGGTGCGCGTCGAGTTCGGCCCGCGTGGCGAAGGCGACGCCGTAGATGCGCTGGAGCATCTTGTTGCGGCTGTCGCCCCGCCAGTAGGCGCCGGCGACGCGCATCAGCTTGAACGCATCGGCCGGGACCTGGCCGGTATGGGCGAGGTGCGGGCCGCGGCAGAGATCCTGCCAGGGACCGTGCCAGTACATCCGGATCGGCTCGCCCTCGGGGATCGCGCCGACAAGCTCCACCTTGTAGGGCTCGCCGGTGGATTCGTAGTGGGCGATGGCGCGGGCGCGGTCCCAGACCTCGGTCTTCACCGGGTCCCGCGCGGCGATGATCTGGCGCATCCGCGCCTCGATGGCGGCGAAATCGGCCTCGGAGAAGGGCTCCTCCCGGTCGAAATCGTAGTACCAGCCATTATCGACCACCGGGCCGATGGTGACCTTCACGTCCGGCCAGAGCTCCTGCACCGCCCGCGCCATGATATGCGCGAGGTCGTGCCGGATGAGGCCGAGCGCGTCGGCCTTGTCCTTGCCGGTGACGATGGCGACCGCGGCGTCGGCGTCGATCGGCTCCGAAAGGTCGGAGAGCCTGCCGTCCACCTTCACCGCCAGCGCGGCCTTGCCGAGCGAGGGCGCGATCGCGGCGGCGATCTCGGCGCCCGTCACGCCGGCCGTGAACGTCCGCGCCGCCCCGTCGGGCAGGGTGATCGTCACGGTGCGGGCGCCGTCCGCCATGATCGGCTCCTATCTCTGGAGGTATGGGCGGCGCAAAATCCCCGCGAGGGGCCATGCTGTCAATGCGGCGGCGCGACGGATCGAAGCCGAACCCGCCCTTACATGGCGCCGATGGCCCGCCGGGCGCGTTCGAGCGCGATGGCGGCCTCGTCCGGCGCGGAGGGCCGGGGCGTGACGAGGAGGGGCCAGCGCGGCGCGGCCGGGCGCGCGGGCGACGTCGGCTTCGAGGTGGCTTCGATCCTTTCCGCCTGGCTCTTCTGCGCCATCGATCGCTCCATTCCTGCGCCGGGGGTGGGCGGCACTTTCGAGGAATGTGGCGACGGTTTGGCGAAGGCCGCGTGCAGGGATGCAAACCCGCCGGCGATGGCGGCCCCCTCGGCGTGATCTCGCGCACGCTTGCCCCGGGGGCGGCTCGGGGCTAGTCACGGTCAGACGCCCTGCCTGGGCCTCCCAAGGCGGCGAAAGCCAGCCGGACGGACCTTTCCATGCACCTTTCTCCCGACATGCCCCCCTCATCCGAGGCGATGAAGCTCGCCCGCATCGCCGGGCCGCTCGCCGCGGCCTATCTCGCCGAATACCTGATGTTCGTGACGACGAAACTGGTCGTCGGGGAGCTTGGCGTCGCGCCGCTCGGCGCGGTCGGGCTCGGCGGCTCGCTCGCCTTCGAGGCGATGGTGATCGGCATCGCCGCGCTTTCGGTCACGGGCGTTCTCGCCGCGCAGGCGGAGGGCGCGGGCCGGAAGGCGGAGGCGGGGCGCGCGGCGCGGCACGGGCTTCTGGTCGCCTGCCTCATCGCGGCGCCGTTCACCTGGCTCGTCTGGAACCTCGACGCGGTGATGCGGCTGACCGGGCAGGACGCGGAGGTGGCCGCGCTTTCCCGCCCCTTCCTCGCGGCGCTCGCGCCCTCGGTGCTGGCGACGTTCATTTTCACCGCGCTCCGCGCCTTCGCCTCCGCGCTGGCGCGAACCGGGGCGATCATGGCGATCAACGTGGCGGCGGTCGGGCTCAACTGGCTCCTGGCGGAGGCGCTGGTGCACGGCCGCTGGGGCGCGCCGGAACTCGGGATCGCCGGCGCCGGCGCGGCGACCTCGATCACCTCCTGGGCGATGCTGATCGCCCTCGCGCTCCATATCTGGCGGACGCCGTCTCTCCGCGGCTACGGCCTCTTTCGCGGGCGGTTCTGGCTGGAGCCGGCCGTGCTCCGGACCTTCGTGCGCCTCGGCGTGCCGATCGCGGCGATGGTCGGCGTCGAGGCCGGGCTCTTCACCGCGGTCGGGCTCCTTTCGGGGGTGATCGGGGCGGAGATGCTGGCGGCGCATCAGGTGGTGATGAGCTGGATCGGCGTGCCCTTCGTCCTCGCGCTCGGCTTCGCGGAGGGGGCCATGGTGCGGGTCGCCCATGCGATGGGGCGGCGGGACATGCCGGGGGCGCGGCTTTCGGGGCTTCTCGCGCTCGGCCTCGGCTCCGGGCTCATCGCGCTGATGGTGGTGGCGCCGCTCAGCATGGCGGAGCCTCTGGTGCGGCTCTTCCTGCCGGCCTCGGCGCCCGGCTATGCGGCGGTGCTGGCGCTGGTGGAGAAGATCATCCTCATCGCCGCAATCTTCCAGGTCTTCGACGGCGCGCAGGCGATCATGTCCCGCGCGCTGCGGGGGCTGAGGGACGCTTGGGCGCCGCTCGGCGTCGCCGCTTTCGGCTACTGGGTGGTGGGGATCGGCGGCGGCTCGCTCCTCGCCTTTCCGATGGGCATGGGCGGGCCGGGGCTCTGGACCGGGCTGGCGGCCGGCCTCATCGTCGCCGCGCTCCTGCTGACGCGGCGGTTCCTCCGGATGACCTCGGCGCGCTGCGCGTCTAGTCTTCCGACACTAGCCTGAGCAGCTTCGCGTCGAAGACGCGGAGGACGCGCCTCAGGTCCGAGCCGCGCTTCAGGATCTGCCCGCCCGCGGCGATCACCGAATACTGGCCCTGCCGCCCGGCGAGGCTCGGATCCTTCTCGATCCGGTAGAGCGGATGTTCGGTGGCGCGCCGGAAGACGGAGAAGACCGCGCGCTCCGGCAGGAAGTCGATCGAGTAGTCCCGCCACTCCCCCGCCGCGACCATCCGGCCGTAGATATCTAGGATCGCGGAGAGCTCCGTCCGGTGAAATGCGATGCGATCGACGCGCTCGCCGCCCCCGGCTCCACGCCCGAAGGCGTTCCCGACTATCACATTCATGCCGAAATTCATGCCCGCCCGGGCGAAAAGCGCAAGTCTTTCCGTGCTGCGCGGCGGCGCGAGAAATCACGGATCGGCCGCATTCCGGTCCAGCCTCCGCCACGGGCGTCTACGACATATCCGTCTCAGCAAGCGATTGCTGACCCGGCGCCGTGTCATTCAGCCCCCACCCCGAATCACGGCGCCGGGCTTTCCCTTCGTCAGACCTCGCGCTAAGTCCTCCGCGCCATAAATCCGGAGGAACCAATGCGCGACTTCCATCGCCCGAACCGATCGGGCGTCTTCGCCCGCAACGGCATCTGCGCCACCTCGAGCCCGATCGCGGCCGGCGTCGCGGTGCGGATGATGGAGGAGGGCGGCAATGCGGTGGACGCGGCGATCGCCGCCGCCGTGGTGCTCGGCCTCACCGAGCCTGCCTCGACCGGAATCGGCGGCGACATGTTCGCGCTGGTGAAGCCGGCGGGCGAGGAGCGCATCGTCGGCCTCAACGCCTCGGGCCGCGCGCCGGCCGCGCTGACCGCCGCGAAGCTCCGCGCCGAGGGCCTGGCGGCGATCCCGCTCGAAAGCCCGCACGCGGTGACGATCCCCGGCGCGGTGGACGGGTTCTTCCGGCTGTCTCACGATTGGGGCCGGCTCGGCCTCGCCGCCGCGCTCGCCCCGGCGATCCGCTACGCCGAGGAAGGCGTGCCGGTCGGCCCGCGGGCGGCCTTCGACTGGTCCGTCTCCGGCGGCCGCCTGTCGGGCGACGGCGCGCGCTACTACCTCGCCAACGGCAAGCCCTACGGGCTTGGCGCGATGTTCCGGGCGCCGGGGCAGGCGGAGGTGCTGAAGCGGGTGGCGAGGGACGGCCGCGCCGGCTTCTACGAGGGCGAGGTGATGGAGGACATGCTGGCGAGCCTCCGGGCGCTCGGCGGCGTCCACGAGGCGGAGGATTTCACCGGCGCGTCCTGCGATTATGTCGAGCCGGTCTCGTCGATGTATCGCGGCTGGGAACTGGTGGAGATTCCGCCGAACGGGCAGGGGGTGACGGCGCTCCTCCTCGCCAAGATCCTCTCGCATTTCGATCTCGCCTCGCTCGACCCCTGGGGGGCGGAGCGGGCGCATATCGAGGCGGAGGCGACCAAGCTCGCCTATGACGCGCGCGGCCGCTATGTCGCGGACCCGGCCTTCGCGAAGACCGAGAAGATGCTCTCCGACGAGATGGCGGCGAAGCTCGCCGCGCTGATCGACCCGAACAAGGCGATGCCGACGCCGCCGGCCGCGGCCGAGGCGATCCACAAGGACACGGTCTATCTCACCACGGCGGACCGGGACGGCATGGTCGTCTCGATGATCTACTCGACCTTCCACCCGTTCGGCTCCGGCCTCGCCTCGCAGAAGTTCGGCATCAACTTCCAGAACCGCGGCGCCGGCTTCGTGCTGACCGAGGGACACCCGAACGAGCTCAACCCGAAGAAGCGGCCGCTCCACACCATCATCCCGGCGATGATCCGGAAGGACGGCAAGGTGTCGGTCAGCTACGGCGTGATGGGCGGCCAGTACCAGGCGACCGGCCATGCCCGGATGCTGACGGCGCTGGCCGATTACGGCATGGAGCCGCAGGAGGCGCTGGACGGCCCGCGCTGCTTCGCGGACCCGTTCGACGGCAAGCTCCACATCGAGCGGGGCTATTCCGAGGAGGTGCGCGCCGCGCTCGCCGCGAAGGGCCACGATCTGCTCATCCCCGAGACGCCGCTCGGCGGCGGCCAGATGATCCGCATCCACGAGAACGGCGTCTATGAGGGCGGCTCCGACCCGCGGAAGGACGGCGCCGCGGTCGGGTGGTGAGGCTGGGCGGCGCGGCCCCGGTGGCCGCGCTTTCCTGCCGATCCTGAGGCGGCATGGGTTCCTGCGAGCGCCCGCCCGTCCAAGCGGGCGGGCGCCCCCGGCCGTCACAAGCGGATCGGCCCGAGGGGCGGGGCGACGCGATAGAGCGCCAATGCC
Source organism: uncultured Paracoccaceae bacterium (assembly GCA_937952085.1). Taxonomy (GTDB): domain Bacteria; phylum Pseudomonadota; class Alphaproteobacteria; order Rhodobacterales; family Rhodobacteraceae; genus Pikeienuella. The sequence goes on from CALFYQ010000353.1 coordinate 5,296, forward strand.
GGCCGGAGCGGGCGCCCAGCCAAGGGCGGTCTAGGCCCTGCGCGCCTTGCTCTGCCGGATCGGATGAGGCTGCCCGCACAAAGCCTGTGTTTCAAGGCTGAAAGCCGACCTATCTCTCTCATCTGAAACGAAATTCGAAAACGCGCGCGTTGCGCGTCAGCGGTTCCCGCGCCGCGAGAACCGCGCGGCTTCCTCGGCGGCGCGCATCACCGCGCGGGCCTTGTGGATGGTCTCCATCCGCTCCGCCTCCGGGTCCGAATCCCAGACCACGCCGCCGCCCGCCTGGACGTAGAGCGCGCCGTCCATCAGCACCGCCGAGCGGAGCGCGATGCACATGTCCATGTCGTCGGCCGAGGAGATGTGGCCGACGCCGCCGGCATAGGGGCCGCGCTTCTCGGCCTCCAGTTCGTCGATGATCTCCATGGCGCGGATCTTTGGCGCGCCGGAGACGGTCCCCGCCGGGAGGCCCGCCAGCAGGGCGGCGAGAGCGTCGTGCTTCGGGTCGAGCGCGCCCTCGACGTTGGAGACGATGTGCATGACGTGCGAATAGCGCTCCACCGTGAACTCGGCGGTGGGGCGGACGGTGCCGATCTTGGCGACGCGGCCGACATCGTTACGGCCGAGATCGAGCAGCATCAGGTGCTCGGCCAGCTCCTTCGGGTCGGCGAGAAGCTCGGCCTCGAGCCGCCGGTCCTCCTCCTCCGTCTCGCCGCGGCGGCGTGTGCCGGCAATGGGGCGGATCGTCACCACCCCGTCCCGCACCTTCACCAGCACCTCGGGGGAGGCGCCGGCGAGCTGGAAGCGGCCGAAATTGAAGAAGAACATGTAGGGCGAAGGGTTCGTGCGCCGGAGCGCCCGGTAGAAGGCGAAAGGCGGGAACGGGAAATCCAGCCGCCAGCGCTGCGAAAGGACGACCTGGAAGATGTCGCCGGCGGCGATGTATTCCTTCCCGCGGGCGACCATCGCCAGATAGTCATCGACCGAGGTGTTGGAGACGGGCTCGCCGACCTCCCGCGCCTCGCCGAAATCGCGCTCCACCGGCACCGGCCGTTCGAGGGCCGAGACGGCGTCGGAAAGCCGCTCGGCCGCCTGCGCGTAGGCGGCGCGGGCGGGCTGCCCGTCCCGCGCCCAGACCGGGGCGATCAGCGTCACCACGTCCTTCACCGCGTCCATCACGGCGACGACGGTGGGGCGCATCATAAGGCTGTCGGGGAGGCCCAGCGGGTCCGGCTTCTCGGCCGGAAGGCGCTCGGCGAGGCGGACCATGTCATAGCCGAAAAAGCCGAAGAGGCCGGCGGCGATGGGCGGCAGGCTTTCCGGCAGGTCGATCCGGCTTTCCTGCTGGAAGGCGCGGAGCGAGTCGAGCGGGGCGAGCGGTTCGGGCTCGAACCCGTCCGGGTCCCAGCGGGCGGAACGGTTGAGCGAGGCCTTGTCGCCGATGCAGCGCCAGATCGCGTCGGGGCGCATGCCGATGGCCGAATAGCGGCCCTTGATCTCGCCGCCGGTGACGCTTTCGAGAAGGAAGCTGCCCTCGGCCGCGCCGGTCAGCTTCAGCATCAGCGAGACGGGCGTTTCGAGATCGGCGGGCAGCTCGGTCCAGAGCACCTGGTTCTCGCCGCGCGCCCAGGCCGCCTCGAAGGCGGCGAAATCCGGTCTGATCTCCATGGGGGTTCGTCCCTCGAAAGGCGGCGCGGACCTTAGGCGCGGCGGCGGGGCGCGGCAAGCGGCCGCGCCGGCCGCTTACCGGCCGGCGGCCTGACCGATCATCGCCTCATAGGTCTGCTGGTCGACATGGACGCCGAGCTCGCTCCGCTTGGCGGCGGCGAAGAGGGCGAGCGCGTCCTCGGCGGCGAGGTTGTTCATCTGCCGCTCCAGCGAATCCCGAAGCTGGATGTTCTCCGCGGTGAGTTGGCCCTCGGCCACCGACGCCACCGCGGCGATGACGACGGTCTGGCCCGCCGGCTCGAACCCGGCGCCGCCGACCGGCTCGTTGAAGAGCCGCTCGACGAGGGCGGCGGGCACGGCGCCCCAGCCGTCGTTCCGCGTCTTCGGCCCTTCGGAGATGGGCTCGAGGCCAAGCTCGGCGGCCACCGCGTCCACCGTCGCGCCTTCGGCGATGCGGGCGACCAGCGCCTCGGCCTTCGTCTCCAACGCCTTTTGCACCGCATCGGCGCGCCAGGCGGCGGCGACCTCGTTCCGGACCTCGTCCAGCGGGCGGAGCTCGGAGGGCTGGATCGCCTCGACGCGGAGCACGAACCAGGCGCCCTCGGCGGTCTGCGCGAAGTCCCGCTCCTCGCCTTCGCCGGCGGCGAACAGCTCCTGCCGGAAGGCCGGGTCGGCGGCGATGCCGGCGGCGAAGGCGCCGCCCAGCTCCGTTCCGTCTGCGGCAAGCCCCTCGACGCGGCCGAGCGTCAGCCCGAGCGTCTTGGCGATCTCCTCCAGCGTCGCGCCGCCGGCGCGCCGCTCCTCCGCCTCGCCGGCCTTTTCCGGGGCGAGGTCGAGCCCGTGCTGGCGGCGAAGCTCGGAGAGGATCATCGGCCGCGCCTCGTCGAGCGAGGTGGTCTTCGCCGGCTCGATGGCCGCGACCTCGATCAGCGCGAAGCCGAAGCCGGTGTCGACCGGGCCGGCGACGCCGGTCTCGCCGAGGCCGAAGGCGGCGTCGGCGATCTTCGCGGCGACGTCCTTCTTCGCCACCGCGCCGAGCGCGACATCGCCGCGCGTCTCGCCGCGGGCGGCGATCAGGCCGTCGAAATCGCTCTCGCCGGCGGCGAGGCGGGCGAGGGCGGCCTCGGCCTCCTCCCGGTTGTCATAGACGAGCTGATAGAGCGAACGGCGCTCCGGCTGGTCGAACTCCGCGCGGCGCGCCTCATAGGCGGCGGCGACATCCTCTTCCGCCGGCTCCCAGTCGGCGGCGAGCGCCTCCGGATCGAGATCGAGGAAGACCGCCGAGCGGCGCTCCGGGGCGGTGAAGTCTTCCGGGTGCGCCTCGTGCCAGGCGGCGAGGGCGGCCTCGTCCGGCTCGGCGATCGCGCCAGCTTGCGCCTCGTCGAGGACGAGCGCGGTCAGGATGCGCGTCTCGGTCCGCCAGCGATAGATCGCGTCGACGGCGGATTGCGGCGCCTGCGCCCCATCCGCCAGCGCGCGAACGAGCTGGTTCCGCGCCAGCGCGTCCCTCGCCATCGCCTCGTAGCCTTCGACCGAGAAGCCGTTCTGCGCGAGGAGGTAGCGATAGCGCGCCTGGTCGAACTCGCCCTTGTCGTTGCGGAACGACGGGTCGTCCAGCACGACGCGGCGCACCGCCTCGTCGGAGGCGGAGACGCCGAGCGACTCCACCGTGCTGTCGAGCGCCGCCTCGTCAACGAGCTGCGAGAGCGTCGCCTGCGGCAGGCCGAGCGAGCGGGCCATCTGCGCGTCGATCGGCTGGCCGATCTGCTGCGAGAACTGCCGGGTCTGCCGGTTCAGCGCCGCCGCGAAGCGCTCCGCGCCAATCTTCTTGTCGCCGACCGTGGCGACGGAGGTGGAGATGCCGAAATTGAAGACGTCGCCGATCCCCCAGATCGCGAAGGAGCCGACGAGCAGGGCGAAGAGCGCCTTCGCCACCCAGGTCTTCACGCCGCGGCGCAGGAGGTCGAGCATCTATGGTCCTTTCGGGCCGGATTTGTGGGCGCGGACCTTATGCGCGCCGAGGCGGAACCTGCAAGGGGAGGGCGCGCGGGAGGCGCCCGGCGGCGAAGCGAAGATCCCGCTTTCGGCCTGCGGCGCCTCTTCGGCGTCGCCCGGCCGAACCGCCGAACGGGCCAGTAGAGACGAATGTTGCGAGCCAGGGCGTCATGCCGTAGCGTCCGCCGGTTCGTCATGCGTCTTTCAGCGCGGCGTTGCTTCCCTGCGCGATCAGAAACGTTTGGGAGAGAGACGCATGGCTATTCGTAACCGCGCCGCACTGGCGCTATTCTTTGCGGCATCCGGTCTGGCGGCGGGCGCAGCCTCCGCGGCGCCGCTCACCACCATCAATGGGCTCACCTTCGATCTCGGACAGTTCGCCGGGGCCGCGGTGACCACCAATGTCGGGTCCAACGATCTCAACGGCACGACCTTTGACAATCCGAACGGGATCGACGGCTTCACGCTCGGCGAACTCGCCTCCGGCCAGTTCGGCGGCGATTTCGGGGACCGGATCAGCCTCGGCGAGGTGAATGGCGAGCAGGACTTCCTGACGCTGACCTACGGCGCGCCCGTTCTGATCGGCGACGGGCAGGCCTCGCTCTTCGTCGTCTACGAGTCGAGCGGGCGGACCTTCCTCGACGAAGAGGGGACGAATTTCGAGATCTCGTTCAATGGGGGAGCCTTCATCGCCGCCAACGCCAGCGCTTCGGTGACGGCGACGGGCGGCGTGCTCGGCGCCGCGAATTCCGGCGAAAGCGCGGAGCACAACCAGGTCATATTTGACCTGCTGCACTCGGATTTCGGTTTTTCCGTCGGGCAGACGATCTCGACGGTGACGATCCGCAACCTTGTCGTGCTCGGCTCCTCGGCCGACGACCCCGACTTCACCTTCGCGGGCCGCGCCGGGGTCGTCAGCGCGGTGCCGCTTCCGGCGGCGGCGCCGATGCTGCTCGGCGGCGTCGCGCTCTTCGGCCTTCTGCGCCGGCGGCGGCGGGCCTGAACGCGAAGGGCCGGGCGATTGCTCGCCCGGCCCCCTTTCGGCGCGAAGAAGCGCCTCAGTTCTTCGACTTGTCGACCAGCTTGCCGGCGGCGATCCAGGGCATCATCGCCCGAAGCTTTTCGCCGACCGCCTCGATCTGGTGCGAGTCGTTGTTGCGGCGGATCGCCTTGAACATCGGCAGGCCGGCCTTGAACTCGCGCATCCACTCGGAGGTGAAGCGGCCGTCCTGGATGTCCTTCAGGACCTTGCGCATCCGCTCCTTGGTCTCGGCGCGGGGCAGGATCTGCGGGCCGGAATGATACTCGCCGAATTCCGCGGTGTTGGAGATCGAGTAGTTCATGTTCGCGATCCCGCCCTCATAGATGAGGTCGACGATCA
>CALFYQ010000354.1 GCA_937952085.1 uncultured Paracoccaceae bacterium
CTCCAGCGCCGCGCGCGCGGTCACCGGGTTCTTCTCGTGGGTGTAGTGCCCGATCGCGTAGTCGCCCGCCACGTCGAGATCGCGGCGCGCCACCACGGCGGCGATGGGCAGGATGCCGCCGCCGAGCGCCTTGCCGAGGGTCACGATGTCGGGGACCACGCCGTCATGCTCGAAGGCGAACATGCGGCCCGTCTTGCCGAGGCCGGTCGGGATCTCGTCGAGGATGAGGAGGGCGCCCATCCGGTCGCAGGCGGCGCGCACCGCCTTCCAGAAACCGGGCGGCGGCGGGACCGGCACGGCGCGCATCGGCTCCGCGATCACCGCGGCGACGTCGCCTTCCTTTTCCAGCGCGAACTCGACCATCCTGGCGCAGGCGAGGCCGCAGGTTTCCGGGCCCGGATGGCCATAGGGGCAGCGGTAGCAGTGAAAGGGCGCGACATGCTCCGCGCCGGCGAGGAGGGGGCCGACGCCGTGGCTTCGGAAGGTCGCCTCGCCGCCGACGCTGGCGGCGCCGAAGCCGGCGCCGTGGAACGCATCCCAGAAGCTGACGGTCTTGAACCGGCCGGTGGTGGCGCGGGCGATCTTCAGCGCCACCTCGTTGGCGTCGGAGCCGCCTGTGGTGAAGAGGACCTTGGAAAGATCGCCGGGCGCGATCTCGCCCAGCGTCTCTGCGAGCCGGGCCGCCACCTCGTTGGCGAAGCGGCGGGGGGAGAAGCTCAGCGTGTCGAGCTGGTCCTTGATCGCGGCGACGACGCGGGGATGGGCGTAGCCGATGTGGTGGACCGAGTTGCCGTGGAAATCCATGAAGCGGCGGCCGGCCAGATCCTCGATCCAGATGCCTTCCGCCTTGGCGATGGCGAGGACGCAGGGCGATGAGAGGCTCTGGTGGAGGAAGGCCTCCGCGTCCCGCTCTAGGAGGCGGGCGGTCGGCTCATGATCGTCGCGCGCGCGGAACGCGGCCCGCGCCGCGCTCCGGTTCGACTCGCCCTCGGTATGGACGCGCGTCTCGCCGCTCACCCCGGATCAGCCCCAGGGGAGGGAATAGGTCTTCACGTTGGTGAAGGACTTCATCGCCTCGATCACGCCTTCCTTGTAGCCGTTGCCGGAATCCTTGATCCCGCCGAAGGGCGACATCTCGATCCGGTAGCCCGGCGCCTCCCAGATGTTCACCGTGCCGACGACGAGGCCGGAGATGTATTTCTGGATGCGCCGCCAGTCGTTGGTGCAGACGCCGGAGGACAGGCCGAAGGGCGTGGAGTTGGAGATCTTCATCGTCTCCTCGTCGCTGTCGGGCACGCGGACGATGGGGACGATGGGGCCGAAGGTCTCCTCCATCACCAGTTCGCTCTCATGCGGGACATGATCGACGACGATGGGGGGGAGGAGCGCGCCCTTCCGGCCCGGATCGTAGAGCACCTTCGCACCCGCCGCCTCGGCCTCGTAGACGCGGCGCTCGAAGGTTTCCGCGGCGCGGGCGTGGATCACCGTGCCGAGTTCCGTCTTCGGGTCCATCGGGTCCCCGAAGCGAAGCGCCTTAGCGCGTTCGAGGACGAGCGGCACGAACCGGTCGGCCACGCTCTCCTGGCAGAGGATGCGTTTCACCGCCGTGCATCGCTGGCCGGAATTCTTGGTGGCGCCGCCGACCGCGATGTCCGCCGCCTTGGCGAGGTCGGCGTCGGAAAGGTCGGAGCAGATGATGAGCGGGTCGTTCCCGCCCAGCTCCAGCACCTGCCGCTTGTAGACGGCCTTCGCCGCGATCAGCTTTCCGACCGGCACGCCGCCGGTGAAGGTGATGAGGTCGAAGTCCGGGTTGGTGATCATCTCGTCGCCGATGTCGCCGGGCAGGCCGGTGACGACGGAGAGCATCTCGGGCGGCAGCCCCGCCTCATAGAGCGCGTCGGTGAGCCAGATCGCGGTGAGCGGCGTCAGCTCGGTCGGCTTCACCACCATGCAGTTGTTGGTCGCGACGGAGGGCGCGATCTTGTGCGCCACCATGTTGAGCGGGTGGTTGAAGGGCGTGATGGCGGAGATCGCGCGGAGCGGCTCCCGCGTGGTGTAGATCTTCCGCGCCTTGCCGTGCGGGGTGAGATCGCAGGAGAAGATCTCTCCGTCGTCCTTGAGGCAGAGCTGGCCCGCCAGGGTGAAGACGTCGAAGGCCCGGCCGCACTCGTACATCGCGTCGGCGAGCGAGATGCCGAGCTCCGCGGTGATGATCGGCGCCAGCTCCGCCTTCCGCCCGTCGATGATCTTCGCCGTGTTGAGAAGGATCTTCTGCCTCTCGTAGCGGGTGAGCGTCGGGCGGTAGGTGCTTGCGATGGCGAAGGCTTCACGGGCGTGCTCCGCCGTTCCGGCCGGCACGTCGCCGATCACGGCGTCGGTAAAGGGGTAATGGACCGGGATGCGGTCCTTCGCATCGACCTTGCGGCCGGCGATGCGCATCGTTTCACGGCGAAACCCGATCGGGGCGGAAGAGGTCAGCATCTCGGTCACATCGCGGCGGCGGTTGCGGCGTAGAAGAGGGCGTCGAAATTCCGAAGTTTCGGAGCGCCTTCAAGCTCGATCTTGCGGTTCACGATGAAGGGCACCTCCTGCTCCGTCAGCCCGCCATGGGAGCGGAGCGGCTCGTTGAGCGCGGCGAGATCGTGCCGGTGGGCGGATGTGCCGAGGGTCATGTTCTCGGTGGAGATCATCACCACATCGCCGATCCGGTCCGCCGGCAACTCGAACCGGCGCACCGCCTCCTCCCGGTCCACGACCAGCATCATGCCGGGCGTGGCGCGGAGCTTTTCGATGATCGCGGCGCGGTCCGCGCCGTCCGGCAGATAGGCGGTGGCGAAGGAGCCGAGCGCGCCGTGATGAACCACATAGGGGTCGGTGATCGGCAGGATCACGCGGGCGGCCGCTTCGCCGAGCCAGCCGTCGAGCAGGTCCTGCACGTAGACGACGGCGGGGGAGCCGTCCGCCATGTGCTTCGGCTTCATGCCGTGGTCGGCGGTGACGACGATGGCGGCGCCCATCGCGTCCAACTCGGCGAGATAGCGGTCGAACATGGCGTAGAACGCCTTCGCCTCTGCCTGATCGGGCGCGTATTTGTGCTGCACGTAGTCCGTCGTCGTCAGGTACATGACATTCGGCCCCCATTCGCGGAGGAGCTTCACGCCGGCGGCGAAGACGAACTCGGAAAGCTCGGCGGAATAGACCTCGGGCACTTCTCGGCCGAGCCACGCGCTGGCGTTGGCGATGCCGTTCTCGGCCTCCGTCGCCTGGTCCGCCTTCTCCGAGGAGAAGCAGATCGCGCGGCCCTCGTCGAAGCGGAGCCCGGCGCCGAGAAGGGCGCGGAGTTTGTCCTTGGCGGTGACGATGGCGACCTTCGCGCCCGCTTCGTAGAAGGCGGAGAAGACGGTCGGTGCGCGAAGGAAGCGCACGTCGTTCATCATCACCTCTTTGCCCGTCTCCGGCTCGTAGAGGTAGTTGCCGCAGATGCCATGGACGGCCGGCGGCCGGCCGGTGGCGATGGAGAGGTTGTTCGGGTTGGTGAAGGAGGGGATCGCCGAATGGGCGAGCCGGTCCGTCCCGGTCTCCCGGATCCGCTTCAGCGCCGGCATCAGCCCGTCGGCGATGGCCGCGTCGAGATAGGCCGGCTCACAGCCGTCGAGGCAGATCGCGATGGCCGGAACCTTCGGCCACGGATAGGCGCGCCCGTTGGCGGCGACGGCGATGTCGGCGGACTTGTTCATTCGGTCTTCCTTCCAGATCAGGCCGCGAGGCGGGCGCGCTCGACGAGCGCGGCCTCGGGCGGCGCGGCGCTCGTCACGCCCATCTCGGCGAGCGCCTCGCCCGCGGCGCGGACGACGCCCCTCATCACGTGTTCGTCCATCCGGCCGATGCAGCCGATGCGGAACGAATCCACCACCGTCAGCTTGCCGGGATAGATGATGAAGCCCTTCGCCTTCATCAGGTCGTAGAAGTTCGCGAAGGCGAAGGCGGGGTCGGCCGGACAGAAGAAGGTGACGATGATGGGGGAGAGCCAGCGGTCCTTCAGCAGCGTCTCGAAGCCGAGCGCGCGCATCCCCGCCACCATCACGTCCCGGTTCCGCGCATAGCGGGCGCCGCGGCCGGCGACACCGCCCTCCGCCTCGTGGAGTTCCAGCGCCTTGAGGAAGGCGGCCACCACGTGGGTCGGCGGCGTGAAGCGCCATTGGCCGGTCTTTTCGAGGTATTTCCACTGGGCGTGGAGATCGAGGCTGAGCGAATGGCAGTTCCCCGCCGCCGCCTCCAGCGCCGCGCGCTTCGCGACGACGAAGCCGAAGCCCGGCACGCCCTCGATGCACTTGTTGGCGGAGGAGACCATCGCGTCATAGCCAAGCTCGTGCGCGTCGAGCGGCTCGGCGCCGAAGGCGCTCATCGAATCGACGAGAAGCTTCCGGCCGCGGGAGCGGACCGCCTCGGCGATCTCGGCGACCGGGTTGAGGATGCCCGACGAGGTCTCGCAATGGATCGCGACGACATGGGTGATCGTCGGGTCGGCGTCGAGCGCGGCGGCCACCTCGTCGCGGCGGGGCGGGAGGTAATCTCCCTTGTCGATCAGCGTGCAGGCGCGGCCGAGATAGCGCATCGTCTCCGCCGCGCGGAGCCCGTAGGCGCCGTTCGCCAGCACCAGCGCCTTGCCGTCCTTCGGAACGAAGGTTCCGAGCATCGCCTCGACGGCGAAGGTGCCGGAGCCCTGCATCGGCACCGCGACGAGATCGCCGCCGCCGGCGAGCACGACGAGCCGCGCGCAGAGCTTCGCCGTCATGGCGCGGAAATCGGCGTCCCAGGAGCCCCAGTCGCGCAGCATCGCCTCCTTCACCTCATAAGCGGTGGTGAGGGGCCCCGGCGTCAGCAGATAGGGCTCGCCGAGGCGCGGCGCGGGGAAGGGTTCGGCGGCGAGGGGGCCGGCGTCAGACATCGTCGTCCCTTTCAGGGGTCGGAATGCGGCGCAGTTTCCGCAGGCGCCTCTCATATGTAAAATCGATAAATCGTATTGTCACAACGATTGGCGCGATGATTCAGGCGCTTTCGCGGAGCCGGCTTTGGCGGAGCAGCCCGCTCTCCTCGAGGATCGGGTAGGCCACGGTGACGAGGAGCGAGTTGATCTCCTTCAGCGCGTGCAGCGCCTCAAGATGGAGATCGCTCGTCTCGAGGCTGCGGGCGGTGGCCTGGCGGAGCCGTTCGAGGTGCCGCTCCCGGCTGGCGCGTTCGAGGGCGCGCACCGCCTCCTTCTCCCGCACCAGCTGGCGCGCGCTTTCGACGTCGCCGGAGACGAAGACGTTGAGCGCGAGCTGGAGGTTCGCTTCCACCCGCGCGTGGAGCTTCAGGATCTCCTCCCGCCCCTCGGGCGAGAAGGCGAGCTTCTTCTTCGTCTTCTCGGCGGCGAGCGGGGCGAGGGAGCGGGCGATGAGGTCCGCCGCGCGTTCGAGGCTGATCGCGAAATCGGCGAGTTCGGCGCTCCGCGCCGCCTCTTCTTCGCTGAGCGCGGCGCGGCCAAGCTCGGCGACATAGAGCTTCACCTCGCTATGGCGGCGGCCGACGAGGGCCGCGAGGCGGCGGATGCGGTCGATCCGCTCCGGCGGGCATTCCTCGAGAAGTTCGGCGACCGGGCGGAACATCCGCGCCACCGTCTCGCCGGCGCGGATCAACTCCCGCTTCGCCGCGGCGAGGGCGAGGCCGGGCTGCGCCAAGGCGGCGCGGTCGAGCGCGGATGCGGCCTCCTCGTCCGGGTCTCCCTCGGCGGGAGCCGGCGGCTCGGGCAGGAGGCGGAGGGTCAGCCGCTCCATCGCGCCGGTGAAGGGGAGGGCGAGGACGAGGAGCGCGGCGTTGAAGGCGACGTGAAGGTTCACCACCTGCGCCGCCGCGCCGTCGCCGAGCGAGGCGAGCGGCGGCGCGAAGACGATGAGCGCGGCGAGGGCGATCCCGGCCCCGGCGGCGCGGAAAACGAGATTGCCGAGCGGGATGCGCCGCGCCGCCGGCGCGTCTGCGCGGGTGAGCCAGAAGGCGATCAACCCGGCCCCGAAATTGACACCGAGCGCCATCGGCGCCGCAGCCTCGGCCGGGAGAACGCCGGCGCCGGCGAAGCTGGCGAGAAGAAGGATCGCCGCGACCGAGGAATGCAGCAGCCAGGC
>CALFYQ010000355.1 GCA_937952085.1 uncultured Paracoccaceae bacterium
GTCCTTTCGGTGAAGGGCGGCGATCTCATCGTCCAGGGCGCGGGCGAGGGGGAGATCGCGCCGGTGACGGGCGGCGCGCGGCTCCGAGGCGGGACGATCCGGATCCTCGGCGGCTCGACGCTCACCGCCACCTCGGGCCCGACAACCGGCGGCGCGATCCGAATCGAGGCCGGCGCGCTGGAGATCGACCGATCCGCCGTCGGCACCGTCGCCATCGGCGGCTCGCAGGCCGGGAACGTCAGCGTGGACGCCGGCGCGATCGCGCTCACCGCGGGCGGCGCGATCCGCAGCCAGACGGTCGGCTCCGGGGATGCGGGCGCGGTGCGCGTCACCGGCTTCGACCGGCTGACCATCGACCGCGCGGGCCTCCTCGACGAGACAGTGATCGAATCCGAAGTCTCCCTCGGCGCGGTCGGGAACGCCGGCCGCGTGCTGGTGCGGGGCGGCGATCTCGTCCTCCGGGATGGCGGGCGGATCTTCTCCTCCACCGCCGGGCTCGGCGACGCCGGCGAGGTGAAGGTCGACGTCGCGACGATCAGCGCCCTCGGCGGCAGCCAGATCGGCTCTGGCGCCTTTCGCGTGCCCGGCCAGCCCGGCGTGACCCGCGGCGCCGGCGGCCTCGTCACCGTCACGGCGCGGGAGAGCATGATGTTCTCGGGCGTCCTGCGCGAGACGCGGAACAACCCGGAGCCCGAGCCCTCCGGCGTCTTCTCCGGCACCGAGGGGGAGCAGTCGGGCCTCGGCGGCGATCTTGTGGTCAATTCGCCCTTCATCCTCCTCACCAACGAGGCCGAGATGGGCGCGGAGACGTTCAACGCCTCGCCCGCCGGCGCGGTGCGCATCACCGGCGGCGCGCTGATCGCGGAGAAGGGCGCGGAGATCACCACCACGGGCCGCGCCGCCGGGGCCGCGGGCGCCATCGTGATTTCGATGCGGGACAGCGTTTCGGTGACGAGCGGGGCGGAGATCGCCAGCCGCTCCCTCGCCCCCGCCGCGGGCGCAGCGGCGCCGGGCGCGGCGGCGGCTACGGCCGCGGGCTCCGCCGGGGCGGTGACGGTGCGCGCCGGCAAGGTGACGGTCGGCGCCGGGGCGCAGATCACCACCGATTCCAACGCTATCGACGGCGGCGCCATCCGCATCGTCGGCCGTGAATTCGCGCTGATCGATTCCGGCACCGTGACGACCTCGGTCGGCGCCAGCACCGGCAATGGCGGCGCGATCGACGTCTCGGGCGGCATCCTGGTCCTGAACGACCGGGCGCTTTTGGCCTCCACCGCCAGCGCCGGCGATGGCGGTACGGTGCGGATCGCCTCCGGCCTCACCCTGATCGAGCCGCCGGACGCCTCGATCGACGTATCCTCGGATTTCGGCCAGGCGGGCGTGGTGCAGATCCTCGGCACGGTCGGCGCCCAGTCCTCCGAGGCGGAGGCGCCGCCGGCGGAGTTCTTCAACCGCTTCGCGCTGATCGACGATTTCTGCGTCGCCGCGGTGACGGGCGGCAGCGCGCTCCGCCTCGCGCCGCCCGAAGGCGCGGCCGAGGGCGCGGCGCCGGCGCTCTTCGGCGCGGCGGCGCCCTATCCTGTGGCGGCGGCGAAGGCCGAGGCCCCGACGATGCGCCGCGCCGCCCGCGCGCCGGGCTGCGACCCGTTCCGGTGAGGCGCGCCGCCCTCACGTTCCTCCTCGCCCTCGCGCCCTTCGCCGCCGGGGCCGAGGGGCCGCTCTCGTCCGATCCGCTGAACCGGATGGACGCGCCGCCGCTCCCCGGCGCCCGGCCCGCGCCCGGCCTTTCCGCCGCCGCGCCTGATGCGGCCGCTCCGGCGCTTTCCTATGACGTTTCGCTGAAGCTGAACGCGGTCCTCCTCGTTCCGGCGGATTCGCCGCTCGGCGCCGTGCCCGGCCTCCGCGAGGCCGCCGCCGCGCGGCTTGGCGGCGTCGCCGACCTCGCCGCGCTCGAGGCGCTGCGGCGGGAGCTGACGGAGGCGCTGGTCTCGGCCGGATATGTCTCCTCCGGCGTCCTCCTCCGGGAGATCGACCTCGACGCCGGAACCGCGACCTATGAGCTCGTCGCCGGCCGCCTCGTCGAGATCCGCGTCTCGGGCGACGGCGTGGCGACGGAGGAGCGCGGCTTCGGCGAGATCGACCCCGACTATGTCGCGCGCCGGCTCGATCTTTCCGACGGCCCCTTCGCCCTCCCCGAGGCGGAGGAGCGGCTTCGGATCCTCCTCCGCGACCGGACGATCGAGCGGGTGGACGCCGCGATCCGCCCCGGCGCCCGGCTCGGCGAGACGGCGCTCGATCTCGATGTGAAGGCCCGCCGCCCGTTCGATTTCAGCTTCACGGTCGCCAACGACACGCCGGATTCGGTCGGCGAGGAGACGGCGCGGCTCGGCCTCGCCTTTCGCAACCTCGTCACGCCGGGCGACGAGCTTCGCGCCCAGGCGGAGCTGACCGAGGGGCGGAAGCGCCTCGTCCTCGACGCCGACGCGCCACTCTGGCCGGGCGGGCCGGCCCCCTTCGCCGCATTCGAGCTTTCGCAATCCGATTTCGTTCGGGAGCCGTTCCGCTCCGCCAACGTTGCGAGCGATTTCGTCTCCGCCGGCTTCGGCCTCCGCGTTCCGGTGATCGAGACGAGCCGGCGGCGCCTTACCGGCATCGTCAGCCTCGACTGGAAGCGCGGCCGGTCCACCGTGGCGGGCGTGCCTTTCTCCTTCGAGCCGGGGCCGCGGAACGGGCTCAGCAAGACCGCTGTCCTCAGCTTCGCTGGTGAATATGTCGATCTCGGCGAGGCGCGGACCATCGCGCTCCGCGCCGCCGCCAATCTCGGCCTGCCGATCCTCGGCGCCACCGAGAACCCCGCGGGCACGCCGGACGGCGAGTTCCTGACGCTGGTCGGCCAGGCGCAGACGGCGATCCTCCTCGACGAGCGCGCCACGCTCATCGCCCGCGCGCAGGGGCAATGGGCCTCCCGCGCGCTCCTGCCGCTCGAACAGGTCGCCATCGGCGGGCGCGACACGGTGCGCGGTTTCGGCGAGGCGGTGCTGGCGGGGGACGACGCCGTGGTGGGCGGGTTCGAGCTTCGCTATGCGCTGACCGATCTTCCGGCGCCGGAGCTGACCCCGGCCGGCCACGAGGCGACCGTCACCATCGCGCCCTTCCTCGACGCCGGCGCGGTGCGGCGTAAGGGCGGCTCCTTCCAGGAACTGGTGGGCGCCGGGGCGGGCCTCCTCTGGACGCCGGCGCCCGGCTTCGACATGGCCTTCTGGCTCGGCGCGAAACTCTCCGGCTCGCCGCGCGGCGCCGGAATTCAGGGGGAGGGCGCGCATTTTGCGGTCACCGTCGCGCTTCCCTGAGGCGAGGGCGGCGCTGGCTGCGCTCCTTCTCGCGCTCGCCGCCCCGGCGGCCGCGGAAGACGCCTCGTCGCGCACCGCCGCCCTTGTCGCCCGCGGCGACGCGCTTCGCGCCGAAGGCCGCCTCGCCGAGGCGCTCGGAGATCTCGCCGCCGCTTCCGCCGCCGCGCCGAGCGCCGCCGAAAAGGCCTTCGCCGACGCCGCTTACGGCCTCGCCCTCTTCGAGGCGGGGCGGGGCGAGGACGCCGAGGCGCGCCTCCGCGCCGCGCTCGAAGGCGCAGCCGGCCAGCCGGAGATGGAGGCGGTGGCGGCCGCCACGCTCGCCCGCCTGCTCGCCGAGGCGGTGCGGGTCGAGACCCTTTCGATGAAGGCGGCGCGCCGCGCCGAGGCGGCGGGCTTCATCGCCCGCGCCGAGGCCGCCGCCGCCGGCGGGCCGCCGACGATCCGCGCCTTCGTCGCCGCCGCGTCGGCCCGGGCCGCGCTGGCGAACGGCGAGGCGGGCGCGGCGAGGGACGCGCTCGCGAAAGGCGTCGCGGCGCTCGGGGCGGGC
>CALFYQ010000356.1 GCA_937952085.1 uncultured Paracoccaceae bacterium
CGCGCCGATGACGTTCGTCGGCGCGGCCGTCTGGCTTCGCTCGGCGAGGTTGAGCCGCCCGCCCGCCAGCGCCATCGCGCTGCCCGCCATCGCGGTCATGATCGGAGCCGTCGGGCAGATCGCCTATGCCGCGGCGGTGGAGCTCGTCACCGGCGAGCCGCCCGTCTCCCGGCCGTTTCTGACCGCACATCTCGTCGATCTTGGCCCCGGGGCGGACTACGCCGCTTCGTCCTGCCCCGAGAGCGGCTATGCGGTCTGCGGCTACGTGAGCAACCTGCCGACCGGCTGGATCGATTTCCTCTTCTCGCGCGATCCGGACCGGGGGGCGTTCGCGCTCGCGGATGCGGAGACAAAGCGCGCGCTCGCCGGCGAGCAGGTCAGCTTCGCGCTCTCGACCCTGGCGGCTGAGCCGTTCGGCACGGTGGGCGGGCTCGCCCTCGACGGCGCGAAGCAACTCTGGACCATCTCGGTCGACGACGTGCCGATGACGAAGGAGAAATGGGCGTTCGTCGACCGGGCCTTTCCCGCCGACGTCGTCGGCGCCATCGAGGCGACGCTCGTCTTCCGGACTCCCGGCTACGCGACGGCGGTCACAAGGGTTTCGCAAGCGACCGGCCTTGCGGCGTTCGTCGCGATCCTCGCCTTCATCGGCATGCGGGCGACGGGCGGGGGCGGCGGGCGCTCGAGGGCCCTTGACGACCTGATCGCCTTCGGCCTCGCAGGCGTTCTCTTCAACGCCCTGATCTGCGGGATCCTCGCCTCGCCCTATGGCCGCTTTCAGGCGCGGGTGGTCTGGATCCTGCCGCTCCTCGCGCTTCTCTGGGCGGCCGCCCGCGCCGCTTCGGCGCCGCGGACGGCGCGCGATGCATTTTCATCCGGGACTTTGAAGGGGGAATTCGAATGACCGTCGATGCGACCGAGACGCGGATTCGGGCCGGTCTGTGGGATTATGTCCGGATCGCCCGGCTCGATCACGTGACCAAGCATGTGTTCATCGTCCCCGGCATCGTGCTCGCGCTGCTCCTCCGGCCGGAAGCCGGCGCCGAATTCGGGCTTGCGATGCTGGCGACGATCGCCATCGGATTCACGGCGGCCGTCCATGTCGCCTCGGCGAACTACGTGATCAACGAATGGCTGGACCGCGAGTTCGACCGGTTCCATCCGGAGAAGTCGCAGCGCGCGGCGGTTCAGCGGGAAATGTCGGCGCGGATCGTCTGGATTGAATATCTGGCGCTGCTGGTCGCGGGGCTCGGACTCGCGCTCATGTTGAACCAGACCTTCTTCTGCGCCGCCATGCTCCTCGCCGTATCCGGGCTCACCTACAACGTTCCGCCGGTGCGGACGAAGGACCGCGTCTACATCGACGTCCTGACGGAATCGCTGAACAATCCGATCCGCCTGCTGATGGGCTGGGCCCTCGTCGACGGCGCCAGCCTTCCGCCGGCCTCGCTGTTCCTCGCCTTCTGGTTCGGCGGCGCCTTCCTGATGAACGCCAAGCGGCTGGCGGAATATCGCGACATCGTCGCCTCCGACGGCGTCGCCATTCTCGGGAAATACCGCCGCTCCTTCGCCTTCTATTCGGAGGAAAGGCTTTCGGTCGCGAACCTCGCCTATGCGTTGATCTGCGCCTTCTTCATGGCGATCTTCCTGATCAAGTACCGGATCGAATATGTTCTCGTCTTTCCCTGCATCGTCTACCTCTTCGCCATCTATTACCGGCTGGCGCTCACGCCGGACTCGGTCGCGCGCAAGCCGGAGAAGCTGTTCAGGTCGCCTTCGGTTCTCGCCGGCGTTCTGGCCACCACGGCGATGTTCGCCTTCACCACGCTCGTCGACATCTCCTGGCTCGAGCCGTTGACGAAGCAGTTGTTCATCACCATCGCGTCCGATCTGAGCCTGGACTGACGCGGGTGGAGGGGAGGGCGCCTCTGCCGGATCCGGGCCGATACCGGCTGGTCGTCTTCGATCTCGACGGCACGCTCTACCGCCAGGGGCCGGTGCGGCGCCGGATGGCGCTCGAGCTGCTTGCCGCGGGGGGCGCGGGCGGCCGTCTGACCCGGCTCCGCGTGCTCCGCCGTTATCGGGCCCTGCGCGAGCATTATGCGGAAACCACGCCTCGCGGGTTCGGGCGGCGCCTCTTCGCGCAACTCGCCGCCGAGACGGGCCGGGACGAAGGCTGGCTGGAGGCGCTGGTCGAGGAATGGATGGAGCGCCGGCCGCTGCGATGGCTCGCCGGCGCGCGTGTCGAAGGGGCGGCGGAGCTGTTCGCCGCGCTCCGGACGCGCGGCGCGCGCGTGGCCGTATGGTCCGACTATCCCGTCAGGGACAAGCTCGCGGCCCTGGGCCTCGCGGCGGACCACATGGTCTCGGCGTGCGACCCGGGCCTCGACGCGCTGAAGCCCGATCCGGCCGGATTGCGGCTGGCGATGGAGGCGGCCGGCGTCGGGCCGGGAGAGACTCTAATGGTCGGCGATCGGCAGTCGCGGGACGGCGCGGCGGCGGCGGCCTTGGGCGTCGACTTCCTGCTGCGCGCCGACGCGCCTCCTCGCGGGGGGGGCGGCGTCCACCACGTGAAGGATTTCGTCCCATTGCTCGACCGGGAGCCTGTCGGCGCATGAAGCGGCATGCGGGCCAGATCCTGAAATACGCGCTTGCAGGGGGCGTCGCCGCGCTGGTCGATCTCGGCGGGTTCGCGGCGCTCGTGAGCCTCGGGGTTCATCTGGCGCTCGCCGCCCTTGTCTCGTTTCTGGTGGCGACCGTCGTCAACTATCGCCTCTCGGCGCGGTTCGTCTTCGAGCGGCGGCCCTCCGCGGGCGGCTACGGACGGTTCCTTCTCGGCGCCTGCGGCGGCCTGATCGTGAACGTGGGCGCGACCGTCCTCGTGGCCGAGCTCGTTCGCGTCGCGCCGATCGCCTCGAAGATCGTCGGGATCGGGCTGGCGTTCCTCTTCAACTACGCCGTCAACGCCGCCTTCGTGTTCCGCGGCGAGCCGCGCGACTAGGCGGAACACGCCGCCTCCCGCGCCCGTCGCCGCGGAGGCCGCGCCGCCCGCCGCTCGTCCGACCCGGTTCGCGGTCATTCGGGTGCGAGGGATGTTCATGATTTAGTCCATCTTCATCTTCTCGGGCCAATGCTGGCTTCCATGGCGATCCAGGAATTCACGCCGGTCTCGATGAGCTGCGGCGACGGCCAGCCGCGCCGGGCGCTCGCCGCGCGCACGGCGCCGGCCGCATCTTCGGCCGCGCCGCCGGCGCTCGCAGCCGCCGCGGCGCCCGGCCGGGCGTCCGACGCCGCGGAGGGACTCCCGGCGGCCGGAGATGGCGGCGGGCCATCCCGAGGCTCTCGTCCTGAGGAAGCCGGCTCGTCGCCGAGCCGCGCCGCCCGGGAGCCGGGGCGCGCGCGAGGCGCCCACGGCCTGAAACGTCGAAGCGAGACGCGGCGCCCCGCCTCTCGACGCAGGCCGCTCGCCCCCCGAAGCGCCGTCGCCGGACAGGCCCGCAGATCGGGGCCCTCGCCCCATGCGGCCCCGCGAGGCCGGTCGATGGAAAGAA
>CALFYQ010000357.1 GCA_937952085.1 uncultured Paracoccaceae bacterium
GGCGGCGGCGGGCGGCCCGATGCACACGGCCTCGTCGGCGCTCGCGACGTGCAGCGCGCCGCTGTCCGCCTCCGAGTAGACCGCGACGGTGGCGATGCCCATCCGCTTCGCGGTGCGGATCACCCGGCAGGCGATCTCCCCCCGGTTGGCGATGAGGATCTTGCGGAACATGTCAGCGCCCCTCCCGAGGGCAAGGCCCGGCCTGGCCGCCTATCAAGGTTGATAAGGGGGTCAAGCCTTTGATTTTTATATCGTATCCGAAAAACGTACGCGATTGCGGAGTCCTGACGGCCGCTGACGGGCGCTTCGCCATCGGCTCACATCCGGAACACGCCGAAGCGCGGCTCGCCGATGGGGGCGTTGAGCGACGCGGAGAGCGAGAGCGCCAGCACGTCGCGGGTCTTCCGCGGGTCGACGACGCCGTCGTCCCAGAGCCGGGCGGAGGCGTAGAGCGGGTGGGACTGGTGAGCGAACTGGGCGAGGATCGGGTCCTTGATCCCGGCTTCCTCCTCCGCCGTCAGGGTCTCGCCGCGGGCCTCGCGGGCGTCGCGCTGGACCGTCGCCAGCACGCCGGCGGCCTGTTCGCCGCCCATCACCGAGATGCGGGAATTCGGCCAGGTCCAGAGGAAGCGGGGCGAATAGGCGCGGCCGCACATGCCGTAATTGCCGGCGCCGAAGGAGCCGCCGACGATCACCGTCACCTTGGGCACCGAGGCGGTGGCGACGGCGGTGACCATCTTCGCGCCGTGGCGGGCGATGCCCTCCGCCTCGTATTTCCGGCCGACCATGAAGCCGGTGATGTTCTGGAGGAAGACGAGCGGGATGCGCCGCTGGCAGCAAAGCTCGATGAAATGCGCGCCCTTCGCGGCGCTCTCGGAATAGAGGATGCCGTTGTTGGCGACGATCCCGCAGGGGATGCCCTCGATATGGGCGAAACCGGTGACGAGTGTGGGGCCGAAGCGGGCCTTGAACTCGTCGAAACGGGAGCCGTCGACGGTGCGGGCGATCACCTCGCGGATGTCGTAGGGCGTGCGGAGATCGGCCGGGACGACGCCGAGGATCTCCTCCGGGTCGTAGGCCGGCGCTTCGGGCGCGCGTCGCTCCACCGTCTCCGGCTTCGGGCGGTTGAGGCCGGCGACGATCTCGCGCGCCAGCGCCAGCGCGTGGCCGTCGTTTTCGGCGAGATGGTCGGCGACGCCGGAGAGGCGGGTATGGGTGTCTCCGCCGCCGAGGGTTTCGGCGTCGACCACTTCGCCGGTGGCCATCTTCACCAGCGGCGGGCCGCCAAGGAAGATGGTGCCCTGGTTCTTCACGATGATGGTCTCGTCCGACATCGCCGGGACATAGGCGCCGCCGGCGGTGCAGGAGCCCATCACCACGGCGATCTGCGGGATGCCCTTCGCCGAGAGATTGGCCTGGTTGAAGAAGATGCGGCCGAAATGCTCCCGATCCGGGAAGACCTCGTCCTGGTTCGGCAGGTTCGCGCCGCCGGAATCGACGAGGTAGACGCAAGGCAGCCGGTTCTCGCCCGCGATTTCTTGGGCGCGGAGATGCTTCTTCACCGTCATCGGGTAGTAGGTGCCGCCCTTCACGGTGGCGTCGTTGCAGACGATCATCACCTCGCGCCCCGAAACGCGGCCGACGCCGGCGATGACGCCGGCCGCGGGGGCGGCGCCGTCATACATGCCGTGCGCGGCGGTCGCGCCGATTTCGAGGAAGGGCGAGCCGGGGTCGAGAAGGCCGGCCACCCGGTCCCGCGGCGGCAGCTTTCCGCGGGCCACATGGCGGGCCATGGCGCGGTCTCCGCCGCCGGCGGCCGCGGCTTCGGCGGCGGCGCGGGCTTCGGCGATGGCGGCGAGATGCGCTTCGCGGTTGGCGCGAAATGACGGGTCGCGGGGCGTCGCCGCCGAGCCGATCTTCATGGATCAGTTCTCCGTATATGCGACGATGCCGCGGATCTCGTAGGCGCGGCGGGCGGTGTGCTGCATCACGCAGTCCGCGCCCCAGGGCTGCGCGAGCGTGCCGCGAACGAGGACGTGCGGGAAGGCGCAGTCGAGGTCGCGGAACTCGATCCACTTGCGCTGGACCTCGCGGAGCGCCGCCTTCTGCTCCTCGTCGAGCCGCGGCAGGAGCTTTCGGTATTCGCGGTTCAGAACGTCGTCCCAGGCGGCGGACTCGGTCGAGAGGCAGGCGACCATGCCCGAGGTGGTCGAGTTCGCGTCGTCCTCCATGCATTGCTGCGAATAGAGGCCGAGGCACTGGCCGACGCCGTCGCCGTAGAGGCCGACCTCTTCGAGGCACTGGTCGATGCGCTCGACCAGGGTTTCCGCGGCGACGGGGGCGGGTGAGGCGAGCATCAGGGCGAAGAGAGCCCGGATCATGGGAGGCACTCCAGGGAGGCGCCGGATTCGGCCCAGCCTGGGGCCTTGCAGGCGAAACGGGCCGGCGCGCCCCGTTTCGCCGCGGCCGTCTCGCCCCGGAGCAACGCGGCGCCGCCGGAACCGAAGGCGCTCCGCCTCATTCCGGCGTCGCCCGGCCGCCTGACGGCCGACCCGACCCGCGACCGGACGAAACGAAACGCCGTGCGGCGCCCCGGACGGGGACGTTCGCGGCGATCCTTCGAATTCGTCTGAGGTGGGCGGTCATGGCCGTGCCTCGGGGAGTTTGACGTTTCGATCACATAGAACGAGTGCGGCGCGAAGTCACGCCGTCGCCCGCATCAGCTCCCGCCCGCAAAGCATGCGGCGGATCTCCGAGGTGCCGGCGCCGATCTCCATCAACTTGGCGTCGCGGAAGATGCGGGAGACCGGGCTGTCGTTCAGGAAACCGGCGCCGCCCATCGCCTGCACCGCCTGGAGCGCCTGCTGCATGCCCTGTTCGGAGGCGTAGAGGACGCAGGCGGCCGCATCCTGGCGCGTGACCTCGCCGCGGTCGCAGGCGGCGGCGACGGCGTAGACGTAGGCGCGGGCGGAGTTCATCGCCGTGTACATGTCGGCGATCTTGCCCTGCATGAGCTGGAAATCGCCGATCGGTTTCCCGAACTGCTTCCGCTCATGCATGTAGGGCATCACGTGGTCGAGGCAGGCGTGCATGATGCCGACGCCGATGCCGGAGAGAACCACGCGCTCGTAGTCGAGCCCGGACATCAGCACCGCGGCGCCGGCGCCTTCCTCCTTGAGCACGTTCTCGAACGGCACCTCGACCTCCTCGAAGATCAGCTCGCCGGTGTTGGAGCCGCGCATGCCAAGCTTGTCGAAATGCCTGGAGGTGGAGAAACCCGCCATCTCCTTCTCGATGATGAAGGCGGTGAGGGCGCGGGAGCCGCCCTCCGGGTCCGTCTTGGCGTAGACGACGAGGGTGTCGGCGTCGGGCCCGTTGGTGATCCAGTACTTGTTGCCGGTGAGGATGTAGCGGTCGTTCCGCTTCACCGCGCGAAGCTTCATGCCCATGACGTCGGAGCCCGCCCCGGCCTCCGACATAGCGAGCGCGCCGACATGTTCGCCGGAGATGAGGCGGGGCAGGTACTTCCGCTTCTGCTCCTCGGAGCCGTTGAGGCGGATCTGGTTCACGCAGAGGTTGGAATGCGCGCCGTAGGAGAGGCCGACCGAGGCCGAGGCGCGGCTGATCTCCTCCACCGCGACGGTATGGGCGAGGTAGCCGAGCCCGACCCCGCCATATTCCTCCGGCACCGTCACGCCGAGAAGGCCGAGCTCGCCCATCTCCTTCCAGAGCTCCATCGGGAAGGCGTTGGAGCGGTCGATCTCGGCGGCCATCGGCGCGACGCGCTCTTGCGCCCAGCGATGGGTCATCTCGCGCAGGGACTCGATCTCTTCGCCGAGGCCGAAACTCATCGAGGCGGTGAACATTGGCGTCTCTCCCTAGCGTTCCGCATTCACGGCGCGGAGCGTCATCTCCACGTATAGGTCTTCGATGGCGGCGGCGGGAAGCCGGCCCGCCGGGCGGTACCAGTTGGTGACGCCGGTCAGCATCGCGATCAGCGCCATGGTGGCGATCCGCGGTTCCGGCGCGTTGAAGCGGCCGGCCTCCGCGCCGCGGCGGAGGATCGCCTCGAGCCGGTCCTCATAGGCGCGGCGGAGACGCTCGACCCGGTGGAAGTTCGGCTGCTCGAGGCTGCGAAGCTCCATCGTGGAGACGAAGACCTCGTCCGCCTTCCGCCGGTGGAAGCGGAGATGGAACCGGGTGAAGGCGGCGAGGGCGGACTCGGGCTCGGTCTCTTCCGCCGCCTCCGGCTCCTCGTCCCAGGCGGCGAGGAGGGCGGTCATGTGGCGGAGCATGAGCTCGAGCAGAAGGTCCTGCTTGGTGGCGAAATGGTTGTAGAGGGCCGGGGCGCCGACGCCGGTCTCGGCCGCGATCTCCCGCATCGAGACGGCGGCGTAACCGTGCCGCGCGAAGAGCGTGACGGCGGCGCGGCGCGCGCGCTCCTTGGTCTCCGCCCCCTGTCCGCCGGCGAGTCGAGCCATCCGATCCTCCGCGGCGGAGAATAAACGAACGTTCGTTCATATTCAACCGGGTTGCGCCGGCGCGCCCGGCGGCTAGGCTCCGGCGCGAGGAAACGGAGCCCGAAGATGATCGACCTATATACCTGGAGCACCCCGAACGGCCGCAAGATCTCCATCGCGCTGGAGGAGTTCGGGCTGCCCTACGAGGTTCATCCGATCAACATCGGCAAGGACGAGCAGTTCGCGCCGGACTTTCTGAAGATCAGCCCGAACAACAAGATCCCCGCCATCGTCGACCGGGAGGCCGGGCGCTCCGTCTTCGAATCGGGCGCGATCCTGATCTATCTCGGGGAGAAGCACGGCCGCTTCCTGCCCGCCTCCGGCAAGGCGCGCTCGACGGTGATGGAATGGCTGATGTGGCAGATGGGCGGCTTCGGCCCGATGCTGGGGCAGACGCACCACTTCCTGCACTTCAACCCGGGCAAGGCGCCCTATGCGCAGGAGCGCTTCGCGAACGAGACGAAGCGGCTCTACGGCGTGCTGGACCGCCGCCTCGGCGAGGCGGAATTCGTGGCGGGGGACCTTTCCATCGCCGATTTCGCGATCTGGCCCTGGGCCTCCCGGTTCGAATGGCAGCAGGTCGACCTGAGCGAATTTCCGAACGTGAAGCGCTGGTATCTCGCCTGCGCCGCGCGGCCGGGCTTCCAGAAGGGCTATGACGTTCCGTCGATCGGCGCGTCGATCCCGATGCCGGCTTGACGCCGCCCGGCGGCGAGGCTATCCGGCGGCCCGCGTGGCGGAGTAGCTCAGTTGGTTAGAGCAGCGGAATCATAATCCGCGTGTCGGGGGTTCGAGTCCCTCCTCCG
>CALFYQ010000358.1 GCA_937952085.1 uncultured Paracoccaceae bacterium
CCTGTTCTTGTTAACCGTTTCTCAACGAATTTCGGGGGCGCGGACCCCGGTGAAGATCAGGTCGAGCACGCCCTCGAATTCGGAGCGGATGGTGGACTTGTCGCGCCAGGCGGCGAGCGACTGGGGCATCATGAAGGCCTTCAAGGCGTGAAGGAGGTTCACCGCCGTCGGGTAGACCGGCGCCTCGCGGAAGCGGCCCATCACCATGCCGCGGGCCAGCTCGGCCATCAGCTGCTCGCGCTTGAAGGCGAGGTGGCGGGCGAGGACGGCGTAGGGCTCCTCATCTTCCCCGCAAATGAACTCGACAAGCTCCATGATCTTCGGCGTCCGCGCCATCTTCTCCAGCATCTGGCCGAGGCCGACGCGGAGCAGCGCGCGGATCCGCGCCTCGGGCTCCGGCCCCGCCGCGTCCATCGCCGCGAGGATCGCCGCCTCCGAAGCGGCGAAGAACCGCTCCGTCACGGCGATGCCGATGGCCTGCTTGTTGCGGAAATAGCGGTAGAGGTTGCCCGGAGACATGGCGCATCGCTCGGCGATGTCGGCCACGTTTGTCTTGGAGAAACCGTAATGCGCGAAGAGATCCTCCGCGTGGCGGAGGATCTCCGCCCGCGTCTCGTCGGCCGGATGCGGCTTCGCCTCGATGGCGTCTTCGATCGTCAGGTCCTCCCCGTCACCAGTAATACGCGAGTTTCAGGCGCAGGAAACTGTCGTCCTGGAAGTCCGCGGCGAGCGGGTCGTCTTCCCCCTCGATGAAGAGCACGCCCTCGATTCCGGCGGTCCAGCCATCGGCGATCCGCGTCTCCGCCTCGAGCCGGAGGGTGACGACGCCGAATTCGTGGTCGATGGCGGAGGTGAGGAGGAAGGACGTGTCCGCCTCGTCGTTGAGGCCGAGCCGGGCGCCGAGGATCACGTCGTTCTGGAAGACGTTGGTGGCGTTCCGGCCGCGGCTGTCGAAGGAATATTCGGCGATGAGGCCGAGATCAGCGTTTTCGAGAAGGGCGATCCCGCGATCGGCGGCGAAGCCGAAGAGCGTGTGCTCGAAGCCGCCGGTGACGCCGACGAAATCCCGCTCCCGGCCGCGAAGGTCGGACTGTCCGGCGCGGTAGATCGCCTCCGCCTTCCAGAGCGTCGGGCCGGTCGTGTACTGGCCGTCGAAGCCGAGCTGGGTGATCGTCTCGTAGACGGGGACGAGCACGGTCGGGGCCGGGCCGCCGGGCGTCGACGCGAAGCCGCCGGGGCGGAAGACCGGATCCCGCGCCACGCCGTTGAAGAAGGAGAGGCCGATATCGGCGTCTCCGATCACCCCGGCGTAGCGGAGCGCGAAGGAGGGGGCGAAGCGGCCGCCGTCCCGCTCGATCACGCGCGCGCTTTCATCGACCGGCAGGCCGGAGCGGAGCCGCCCTTCCCGCCCCGGAAAGGTGCGGGTGCGGACGTAAGGCAGGAAGAAGGCCGAGAACTCGCCGATCTCGGTGAGGCGGGAGACGCGGATCATCGGCTGGCCGAGCGAATCCTCGTCGTCGATGTCCTCCACCGCGTCGGTCTGGTTGATGATGTCGACGAGGTGGTTGGCCTCGGTCTTGCCCCAGAACACCCGGTCGAGCCCGACGGTGAAAGACCAGTCGCCGGCCTCGAGATCGAACTTCGCCTCGCGGAGGTCGAAATGGGTGCGGTCGTCATCCGCCGCCGAGGCGCGGACGAAGGGGGTGAGGGTGAAGCGGAGATCTCCCTCCATCCATTCCGCCCGCATCGTCGGTTCGATGGCGAGCGAAAGGTCATGGCGGCGCTGGCCGGTGAAGCGCGCATCCTCCCCGAAGAGCGTCGCCTCGCCTTCGGCCTGGCCGTAGAAGGTGACGTATTCGGGCGTAATCGGGCCGAAATCGGCCTCCTCCGCGGCGGCGCGGCAGGGATGGAGCGCGACGAGGACGAGCGCCGACGCGGCCCAGGCCGCGCCGACGCCGAGCCGCTCAGCGCGCCATCTGGTCGAGGCGCTGCGCATCGAAATCCCTCTCTTCGAGACCGGCGCCGAAGACGTAGTTCGACCAGGCGAGTTCGGTGCTCTTGCCGGTCTGCTTGTTGACCATGCGGATCACGTCGGGCCGCCAGAACTTGCCAAGATACTGCTGGTAACCCTCGAAGCTCATCACCTTCTCGAACTCGCCGCGGCGGTTGTAGAACTCGATCTGGTCGATCCGGTATTCCGCCTGGTCGATCCAGACCACGGTCCTGGAATAGCCGGACTTGGCGTTGCGCGGCGTCCGCTCCGAGACGAAGCAGGTTCCGCCGTTGTTCGGGCAGGGCTCGTCGCGGAGCCACTTGTAGTCGTAATCCGCCACTTCCTGGCCGCCGAGATCCTCATAGGAGAATTCGGAGGAGACGAACTTGCCGGTGCGGTTGGAGGAGGAGATCCGCTTCACCCGCTTCACCGCGGGGAGGTAGAGCCACTGGTCGTCATCCTCCGGCTCGATGTTGGCGTGGGTGAGAAGGCCCGTGCCCCGCACGTCCCGCGGCTCGTCGAAGACGATGACGCTCATGTCGCCGAGGCCCGGGTCGGTCCGCTCCTTGACCATGTTGCGGAAGGCGCGGGCGGAGCTCTGGCCCTGGCTGTCGGATAGGATCATGCGGCCCTCCACCGTGAAGTCGCCGAAGCCGAGATCGCGCCGATCCGCCTCTTCGGCGATGGCGAGGCCCTTCTCCTCGGCGGTTTCGGCGCGAACGTCATGGGCGAAGGCCCAGAGGCCGAGGCCGACGATCAGCGCGGCGACGACGGCGGGGGCGGGCGCGGGAATGCGCATGGGCTCTCTCCTCTTGTCGAGCTGGATCAGGAGCGCGGGCAGCAGCAGGAAGTCCGCCGCCAGCGCGATGGCGATGGTGATGGCGGTGAGCTTGGCGAGATCGCCGTTCACCGCGAAGCCGGACTGGGCGAGGACGAGAAAGCCCGCTACGAGCCCGGCGGTGGTGACGAAGAGCGCGAGCCCGACCTTGCGGAAGGCGTAGCGCACCGCGTCCTCGGCGGATTTCCCCTCCCGTCGCGCACGGGCGTATTTGGAAAGGAAGTGGATCGTGTCGTCCACCACGATGCCGAGCGTCGCCGCCAGCACCACGGCGATGGCGAGCGTCACCGTGCCCACCCCGTAGCCCCAGAGGCCGAAGCCGACCGCCGCGGGCAGGATGTTCGGCACGAGCGAGATGAGGCCGATGCGAAGATCGCGGAGCGCCAGGATCATCAGCCCCGAGATGAGGACGAGCGCGACCGCGGTGCCGGTCAGCATCGCCCGCGTGTCTCGGTAGGAGATCAGGTTGAAGACATGGACGATGCCGGTCGGCGCGCCGGTGAGCGCGGCCCCGCCGTTCTGCTTCAGCCAGTCCTCGGCGCGGAGCGTCAGGTCCCGCATGTCGGCGGTGGTGACGCCGCGCATGTTGAAGGAGACCCGCATGTAGCGGCGGCCGACATCGATCTGGTCGGTGAGATCCATGCCGTAGCCGAGCGAAAGCTCGTAGAGGAAGAGGTATTGCGAGGCCTCCTCCGCCGCGTCGGGGATGCGCATGAAGGCCACGTCGTCGCCGTGCATGTTCATGTTGAGCCGCTTCACCGTGTCGGTCAGGGTGCGGACGTTGACGATTTCCGGCTGCGCGCGGAGCCAGTCGGAAAAGCCCGAGACGGCTTTCAGGAAGGCGGGGTCGTTGACGCCCTGCTCGCGGCCGGAATCCATCTTGAATTCGAGCTGGTAGAGGCCGGCGAGGCGCTGTTCGGCGTAGTCGGCGTCGCGCCGGAACTCATAGCTCTCGTCGAAGTAGCGGACGAAATCGTCCTCGAGCCGAAGCTGGGAGACGCCGGCCACCGAGGCGACGACGAGGACGGCGCCGCCGAGGAGGATGGGCTTCCGGCGGGCGATGACGAACTCGCCGAGGCCGGAGAGCGCGCCCTCCCCGATCGGCCGGCCGGCCTGCCGGCGGAAGGGCAGGATGGCGATCAGGGAGGGGAGCAGCGTCAGCGTGTAGAACCAGGCCGCGAGCACGCCGACGCCGACGATGTTGCCGAGTTGCCGGAACGGCGGCGAGATCGAGAAGTTGAGCGAGAAGAAGCCGATCGCGGTGGTGACGCAGGCGATGGTGACGGGCCACATGTGCTCGGCGAGGGCGCGCTTCGCCCAGTCCCGCCGGTCCGGCGAGGCGTCCATGTGCTGGCGCGCGGCGATCAGGATGTGGACGGCGGAGGCGACCGCCAGCGTCATCGCGTAGAGCGGCGCAAGGACGGTGACGGAGTTGAGCTGCGTCCCGGTCCAGCCGAGGAAAGCGAGGCCGCCGAGCGCGGAGAGGATCACGATCAGCACCACGCTCGCCACGCCGAAGAAGGAGCGCAGCGCGAGGCCGACGACGAGGAAGATCGCCGCGAACATGATCGGGGTGAGGGTGCTGGCGTCTCGCTGGCCGGACTCGGCGAATTGCTGGTTGAGGGCGACGGAGCCGGAGAGGCGAAGGTCGATCCCCGGATTGGCGGCCTCGTAGCGGTCGATGAGGGCGCGGGCCTCCTTGTAGATGCTCGGCCCTTCGGTCTCCGGATCGACGCCCGGCAGGGTGAAGAGGACCTGGACCTGGGTGATCGAGGCCGCGGGGTCGATCATCGAGTTGCGAAGCTCGACCCGGTCGAGCGCGATGGCGCGGCTCTCGTCGGCGGCATCGGGCGTCACCGCGTCTGGCGTCTCGACGAGGTCGCGGACGATCATGTCGTCGCCCTCGGCGTAGGTGTGCTGGAAGTTCGTCAGCGAGTTGACGCGGCGGACATAGGGCAGGCGCCAGGCGTCTTCGGTGAGCTGGCCGATCACCGCGAGGGTCTCGGGGGTGAAGACCTTCCCGTCCCGCGGCTCGACCAGGAAGACGAGGTTGTCGTCCTTCGAGAACATCGCCTCGAAGGCGTCGAGGCGTTGCCGGTCGGGGTTTTCGGGCGCGAAGAAGATGCGGGCGTCGGGATCGATCGGCACGATCCGGTCGAGCCGGGCGACCGAAAGCGCGGCGAGGGCGATCGCCGCCACGATCCAGAGCCAGCGCCAGTCGACGATGAATGCGGCGATTCGGGCCGAGGCCCCCGCCCCGGTGGTCTCGTCCTTCGCCATGATGGCCTCCGCTGTCGACGCCGCTTCGATGCGACGAATGAATTTTTTTGTAAATGTTTACTCATGCCGCTGCGTCAAGGGTGGGCGCCGAATTTCTCGAAATTGTCACGCACGGGGCGCTCACGTCGTCGAGAAATCGCGTCAGGGCTGAAACGCGCACGAAAGTTTCGTCGTAGGATCGAATGTGGGACGCCCACCGACTCAGGAAGGAGAGCCCGATGAAGAAGATCGCCCTGGCCGCGCTGGCGGCGCCGGCCGCACTCGCCGCCTACGCCTTCGGCGCGGCGGCGCTGGAGGACCGCGCGCTGACGTTTCCCTCGGACTACAAGACGACGTTCACCTCCTATCTCGTCGCCGACCGGATGGGGCAGGAGGACCAGATCATGATCATGTGGGCCAACGACACGGCCCGGAAGGCGGCGCGCGCCGGCGAGGCGATGCCCGACGGCTCGATCCTGATCGGCGAGATCTGGAAGGCGAAGAAGGACTCGAGCGGCGAGGTGATCGAGAGCCAGATCGGCCGCCGCATCCCGACCGAGATGGCCGCGATCGTGTTGATGGAGCGGAAGGCCTCCTGGGCCGACCAGTACCCGGACGACATGAAGGTGGGCGGCTGGGAGTTCGAGGTGTTCAGCCCGGCCGGCGAGAACCTCAACAAGGACACGACGGCCTGCCGCGAGTGCCACCAGCCGCTCGACGCGACGGACTACACCTGGTCCCACGATCACATCGCGGGCGGAAATTGAGGTTCGGACGCGC
Organism: uncultured Paracoccaceae bacterium; assembly: GCA_937952085.1. Taxonomy (GTDB): domain Bacteria; phylum Pseudomonadota; class Alphaproteobacteria; order Rhodobacterales; family Rhodobacteraceae; genus Pikeienuella. Next base: position 5,871 of record CALFYQ010000358.1, read on the forward strand.
CCCTTCGCGGGGCGCGCCCGACTTACGCCGGCTCGTCGCTGGTCTTCTTCGCGGCCGAGTTGCTTTCGGCCTGCCAGGCCTCGCCGGCGGCGACGAGGCAGGCGAGCCCGGTCGGCAGCGCGACGATGATGGTCCAGCTTCCGGTCTCGGAATTGGCGTAGGTCTCCATCACCTGCATGTTCTGCTGGAGGCCGACGGCCTGCCTCGTCTCCCCGTGCTTGTCGTGGAGAAGCTGGACGATCCGCTCACGCGGGCCGCAGCTCTGCCCCTGGGCCGAGGCCGGGGCGGCGAGGAGGAGGGTGGAGACGCCGGCGCAGATGACGACGGCGGACTGCACTGCGGAGATGATGCGGCGGCGCTTCATGACATTCGCCTTTCCGCGCGCCTCGGACTTCGGCCTCTGGGCGGCATGCCCAGGCGCGCCATTTCCGTTGATGGAAGCGCGGCCCTTCGAGAGCCGCGCGGCTCCGCGGCGGCGCCGTTCTGGCCTCATCCGCCCGATGGGAGAAACCCTCTCAGCTTAGTTAGAAGAAATGGTTACCGCAGCGCACGCAGCCGCGGCGGAGGCCATGTCCGCCGCGCGCGGCGCCGTGGATCATTCAACTTTTGCTTGAATTATCTTGCGCCTCATTAAATCTTCGGTTGCCATGCCTCATGCTCAATGTTCCTTGATTGTTCTTCCCTTTCCGCCACTTGCCGCCGCCACCCGCGCTGCGCGGCGAGAAGGGAAATTGCGCGCCGCAGCATGAACGGTTAACCAAGTTGCGCCGCCGAGGAGTGAAGCCATGAAAGCGACGTCCCACCCCCGCCGCTCCGTTCTCTACATGCCGGGGAGCCGCGCGCGCGCGCTGGAGAAGGCGCGGGAGCTGGCGGCGGACGCGCTGATTCTTGACCTCGAGGACGCCGTGCCGCCGGACGAGAAGCAGACCGCGCGCGGCCTCGTCGTCGAAGCCCTGAAGGCCGGCGGTTATGGCGGGCGGGAGCTGATCGTGCGGGTCAACGGCCTTGACACGCCCTGGGGCGTGGCGGACGTCGCGGCCGCCGCCGCAGCCGCGCCGGACGCGATCCTCGTCCCCA
>CALFYQ010000359.1 GCA_937952085.1 uncultured Paracoccaceae bacterium
ATCTTCCTCATCAGCCATGACATCCATGACGTGATGGACCTTTGCGACCGCGTCTCGGTGATGAAGAACGGCCGCCTCGTCGGCACCGAGCGGGTGGCGGACGTCACCGACGATGAGATCCTCGCCATGATCATCCTCGGCAAGCGGCCAGAGCGCGCCGCCTGAGGCTGGACCCGCCTCGCCGAGCGGATAGGGTGGCGCGCCGCAGCCCGGAGCGAAGATGAGCCTGACCCTGATCCTGATGCGCCACGCCAAGTCGGACTGGCATGCGGGGCTGAAAGACCACGATCGCCCGCTCAACGCCCGCGGCCGGCTCGCCGCGCCGCTGATGGGCGCCTGGCTTTCCGAACAGGGCCGCCTCCCGGCCCTCGCCCTCGTCTCCTCCGCCGCGCGGACGCAGGAGACATGGGGGCGGATGGGGCTCGACGCGCCGATGGAGACGCGGAAGGCGCTCTACGAGGCGGAGGCGGAGACGATCCGCGAGGAGATCGCGCTCACCGAAGGCGCCGCCTCGCCGCTCCTCGTCCTCGGGCACAATCCGGGGATGCAGGAGGCGGCCAACCGCCTCCTCGCCGACGGAGTGATCGCCGATTTCCCCACCGCGCAATGCGCCGTCCTCGAATTCGACATCGCGGCCTGGGAGGCGCTCCGCTTCTCCACCGGCCGCCTCGTCGCGCTGGCGACGCCGAAAGGGCTGGTCTGAGCTCCGGCTCAGCCGGAGGCGGCGGTCTTCTTCGCGTGCTCGACGAGGTGGCGCTGGACGATCTCGAACCAGGCGCCGTCCTCCCGGATCCGCTTCAGCCCCTCGTTGATGAGGCCGAGGATCTCTTCCTTCCGCGGATGCTCGATCGAGGTCACCGCGTGGAGCGTCAGCACATGGGCGAGGTGGGAATTCTCCACCGCCCTGCCCTGCGCGTTCAGCTTTGCGAGGGAATCGTCGGCGACCGTGGTCGAGATCACCACCGCATCCGTCTGGCCGTCGATCAGCATGCGGAAGCAGTCCGTCGGCGAGGGCGGCGTCGCCAGCCGGATGTTCGGCTCAACGAGGTCCACCTCCTCCATGTAGAAGCGGGAATAGCCCGAGGGGATGCAGACCGACTTGCCGAAAAGGTCGTGATGCGTCGCCGGCGGCGTCTCCCCGGCGCGGGTGTAGTAGCTGACAAGCTGCTCGAAGAGCGGGTCGGACCAGGCGAGGTTGTAGCAGCGGAACTTGCTCCCCTCCTCCAGCTTGTCCGCGACCGCGCAGTTCGGCTTGTACCAGGAGAAGGAGACGTCATAGGCGAGGTCGGCGATCAGCGGCTGAAGCTGCGCGGCCCAGTCGTTGATGAAGTCGATCCGGTACTCGTCCGTCTCCATCACGCGGGAGAGGGCGACGTTCAGCACCTCCACCAGCATGCCGCCCTCGGCCTGGGTCTGGTCGTGATAGGGCGCCCAGTCGGAGGAGGTGGTGATGCGAAGCTTCCGCTTCACCGGCGGCGGCAGCACGCCGGTCGTCTGCAACGGCGCGATCGGCGTCGGCGCCGCGGCGCTCTGGCCTTCGAGGCAGGGGACTTGCAGCACCATGCCCACCTCGATCAGCGACGGGTTGCCGCCGATCACCGCCCGGTTGGCGCTGTAGAGAAGCTGGTAGGACTTGCCGGGCCCGTAGGCGCGGTTGGTGATCTGCTGCAGCGTGTCGCCGCGCGTCACCGTATAGGGCGCGCCGCAGGCGAGGCCCTGGGCCGCCGCGCCGCCGGCTCCGGCCGCGAGAAGGAAAAGCCCCGCGAGCGCGGCGCGGAATCGGACGGACATGAACCCCCTCCCGGACGGATGCGGCCCAAGGATGCGGAAGCCCGCGGGCGCTGGCAACCCCGCGGGCCGGGCCGCTGACGCCGCGTCGGCCTTGCCAAATCCGCCGCGCCGGTCGCCTGATGGGGAAACGAAGAGGGAGGAGCGCGCGATGCGGAAGATGGCAGCCGGGCCGGAAGACATGCCGACGATGGCGGATATCGGCTCGATGTCCGGCCTCGACTTCATCGAGGCGATCCGGGACGGAACCCTGCCGGCCGCGCCGATCGCGATGACGCTCGACTACGATCTCGTCGAGGCGAAGCCGGGCTGGGTGGTCTTCGCCGGCGTGCCGAAGTTCGAGTTCTACAACCCGATCGGCTCGGTCCATGGCGGCTGGTTCGGCACGCTTCTGGACAGCTGCATGGCCTGCGCGGTGCAGACCATGCTGCCGAAGGGCCGCGGCTACACGACGCTCGAATACAAGATCAACATCCTCCGCGCGGCGACGACGGCCAGCGGCCTGATCCGCGCCGAGGGAAAGGCGATCCATGTCGGCCGCCGCACCGCCACCGCCGAGGGGCGCATGGTGGACGAGGCCGGCAAGCTCTACGCCACCGGCACCACCACCTGCCTCGTGATGGACCTCTGACCGCGTCTGCCCCATCCTTGGGCAGGCGCCGAAAAAGCCGCCCGTGACGCGCGGGCGCCCGTTTCGCGGGCTGGATTCCGCCCGGCCGCGCTTGACGGGGGGCGCGTGCGATGCATGACTTCCCGTGATCGATCCATTCGGCGTTCGTGTATCTGGGCCGTCAGGGTCGACGAAACGCCTCTCAGGGGGCGACCCATCAGGGAAGAGGAACGAAATGAAACATACCTGCATCCTGGGCGCGGCCGCCGTCGCGGCGCTCGCAGCGGGCGCGGCTTCCGCCGCGACGCTTGACGACGTGAAGGCCGCCGGCACGCTCAAGTGCGGCGTCACCACCGGCCTCGCCGGGTTCGGCGCGCCGGACGCGGCCGGCCGCTGGGAAGGCTTCGACATCGCGGTCTGCCGCGCCGTCGCCGCCGCCGTGCTCGGCGACGAGGACAAGGTGACGTTCGTGCCGACGACCGGCAAGACGCGCTTCACCGCGCTCGCTTCGGGCGAGATCGACATGCTCTCGCGCGTCACCACCTGGACCTTCAGCCGCGACACCGACCTCGGCTTCGAGTTCGTCGGCGTGGCCTATTATGACGGCCAGGGCTTCATGGTGCCGAAGAGCCTCGGCGTCTCCTCCGCGAAGGAGCTCGACGGCGCCACGGTCTGCATCCAGACCGGCACCACGACCGAGCTGAACCTCGCGGACTACTTCCGGCTCAACAACATGAGCTACGAGCCGGTGCCGATCGAGACCAACGCCGAGGCGCAGCAGAAGTATCTCGCCGGCGCCTGCGACGTCTATACGACGGACGCCTCCGGCCTCGCCGCGACGCGCGCCACCTTCGAGGCGCCGAAGGATCACATCATCCTTCCGGAAATCATCTCGAAGGAGCCGCTCGGCCCGCTCGTGCGGCACGGCGACAACCAGTGGGGCGACATCGTCCGCTGGTCCTTCAACGCGCTCGTCGCCGCCGAGGAATACGGCGTCACGAAGGCGAACATCGACGACCAGAAGGCCAACTCGGCCAACCCCGAGGTCCGGCGCCTGCTCGGCGTCGAGGGCGGCCTCGGCGCGATGATCGGCCTCGACGACGAGTGGGCCTATCGCGCGATCAAGAGCCAGGGCAACTACGGCGAAGTGTTCGAGGAATTCCTCGGCACCAACACCGCCATCGGCCTCGAGCGCGGCCTGAACGCGCAGTGGACCGAGGGCGGCCTGCAGTACTCCCCGCCGTTCCGCTGATCCCTTCGGCCTTCGGGCCGGACAACGCGACCGAACCGGAGAAGGGCGTCCGCGCCCTTCTTCCCAAAAACACGAAGACGACCAAACAGTCACCCTGACAGGGGGTACGGATGTCAGTGACGAGCGCGGCGCCTTCGGCGCCCGGGTTCCGACTCAGCCAACTCATCTACGACACGCGATATCGATCGACGACGATCCAGATATTCGCGCTCTTCGCCTTCATGCTGGCGATCGGCTGGCTGATCACCAACGCGGCGCAGAACCTCGCGGCGCTTGGCAAGGACTTCGACTTCTCGTTCCTCTGGAACACCGCCGGCTACGACGTGAACCAGCGGCTGATCGAATACAGCTCGCAGTCCACCCATGGCCGCGCCGCCATCCTCGGTATCATCAACACGCTCGTGCTCGCGCTCGTCGGCTGCGTCACGGCGACCGTCCTCGGCATCCTCGCGGGCGTCGCGCGCCTCTCCAAGAACTGGATCGTGGCGCGGCTGATGACCGTCTATGTCGAGGGCTTCCGCAACGTCCCGGTGCTGATCTGGATCATCATCGTGGTCGCCGTGGTGAACGAGAGCCTGCCGCAGCCGCGGGCCTACAAGGACGTCGAGACCGGCGCATTCGTCTTCACCAACCGCGGCGCCTACATGCCGGAGCCGCTCTTCTCCCGCGGCCTCGGAGATCTTGACCTCGGTCTCTTCAAGGTCTCGCTCGACTTCGTCGCCTTCCTCATCGTCCTCGGCGGCGGCGTTTACGCGATGCGGCTGATCCGGCGATGGGCCAACCAGAAGCAGGCCGAAACCGGCGTGCGGCCGGCGAATGTCGGCTGGATCGAGGCGGGCGTCATCGTCCTGCCGCTCGCCGCGCTTCTGATCGCGCTTGGCTTCCACCTCGGCTATCCGGAGCTGAAGGGCTTCAACTTCGCCGGCGGCATCTTCATCCGCGACAGCTTCCTCGGCCTCTGGATCGCGCTCTCTCTCTATACCGGCGCCTTCATCGCCGAGAACGTGCGCGCCGGCATCCAGGCGATCTCCAAGGGCCAGACCGAGGCCGCCTTCGCGCTTGGCATCCGGCCCTCGCGGACGATGAGCCTCGTCGTCCTGCCGCAGGCGATGCGCGTCATCGTCCCGCCGCTGATCTCGCAGTATCTCAACCTCACCAAGAACACCTCGCTCGCCATCGCGGTCGGCTACATGGACGCGACGGGCACGCTCGGCGGCATCACGCTTAACCAGACCGGGCGCGAGATGGAGACGCTGCTCCTCCTGATGGCGTTCTACCTCGCGATCTCGCTGGTGATCAGCCTCGTGATGAACGTCTACAACGAGCGCATCAAGCTTCGGGAGCGGTGAGATGAGCGAGACCCACGCGGAAACCGCCTTCGCCCGCAAGGCCCCGATCGCCTTTGTCGCCGACGGGCAGATTCCCGCCTCGCCGCCGCCGTCGAGCGCGGTCGGCCCGGTGAAATGGGCGCGGGACAACCTCTTCTCCGGCCCGGTGAATTCGATCCTGACGCTGGTTTCGATCGCCTTCATCGTCCTGATGGCCTACGAGATCCTTCCCTGGTTCCTCGACAGCTCCTGGGCGCCGGCCGAGATGTCGCTCGCGGGCTGCCGCGCGGAAGCCTCCGGAGCCTGCTTCGCGGTGCTGGTGGAGCGGTTCTGGCAGTTCTTCTTCGGCTTCTATCCGGCGGAACTGCACTGGCGGCCGACGCTGGCCTTCCTGATCGTCGTCGTCGCGATCTATCCGGCGCTCTTCTCGTCGGCGCCGCGGCAGCTTCTGATCGTCACCGCGCTCGCGCCCTTCGCCTGCTACTGGCTGGTCTGGGGCGGCTCGATCTGGGGGCCGCTCGCGGTGCTGGCGGCGCCGGTCATCGGCTGGGCCGTCTCCCACTATGGCGGCAAACCGATCACCGCAATTGTCGGCGAGGCCTTCGGCCCGCTGGTCACGCTGATCGTCGCCGTCGCGGCGGTGCTGGTCTGGCTCCTCTTCCTCGTCTCACCGGTGGACGAGGCGCTCTACTCGATCATCCCGCTCGGCATCGAGGTAGTGCCGTCGAACAAGCTCGGCGGCTTCATGCTGTCGCTGATTATCGGCCTCGTGGGCATCACCGGCTCGCTGCCGCTCGGCATCGCGCTGGCGCTCGGCCGGCAGTCGAAGCTCCTGATCGTCAAGGCGCTCTCGGTCGGCTTCATCGAGGCGATGCGCGGCGTGCCGCTCATCACCCTCCTCTTCGTGGCCTCGACGCTGCTCAACTACTTCCTGCCGCCGGGCACGAACTTCGACCTGATCCTTCGGGTCTGCATCATGGTGACGCTGTTCGCCTCCGCCTACATGGCCGAGGTGATCCGCGGCGGCATCGCGGCCCTGCCGAAGGGCCAGTACGAGGCCGGCGACGCCATGGGCCTGACCTACTGGCAGTCGATGCGGCTCATCATCCTGCCGCAGGCGCTGAAGATCTCGATCCCGAACATCGTCTCGACCTTCATCGGGCTCTTCAAGGACACCACGCTCGTCATCGTCATCGGGCTTCTCGACCCGCTCGGGCTTTCCTCCGCGATCCGCGCCAACCAGGCCTGGAACGGCATCGTCTGGGAGCTTTACGGCTTCGTCGCCCTCTTCTTCTTCATCTTCTGCTTCGGCATGTCCCGCTACTCGCAATGGCTTGAGCGGCGCCTGCGGACCGACCACCGGTAAGGAGACCCATCATGGCTGAACCCGCACCCGTCGCCGAGCGCGGCATCGACCGGAGCCAGATGAAGGTCTCCGACGAGATCGCCATCGAGATCCGCAAGATGAACAAGTGGTACGGTGAGTTCCACGTTCTGCGCGACATCAACCTCACCGTCTATCGCGGCGAGCGGATCGTCATCTGCGGCCCCTCGGGCTCCGGCAAGTCGACGCTGATCCGCTGCATCAACCGCCTCGAAGAGCATCAGGCCGGCGACATCATCGTCGACAACACGGAACTCAACTCCGACCTCAAGAACCTCGACAAGGTGCGCGCCGAGGTCGGCATGGTGTTCCAGCACTTCAACCTCTTCCCGCACCTCACCATCCTCGAGAACTGCACGCTCGCGCCGATCTGGGTGCGCAAGATCCCGAAGAAGGAGGCGGAGGAGACGGCGATGCACTTCCTCCGCAAGGTGAAGATCCCCGAGCAGGCCAACAAGTATCCCGGCCAGCTCTCGGGCGGTCAGCAGCAGCGCGTGGCGATCGCCCGCTCGCTCTGCATGAAGCCGCGGATCATGCTCTTCGACGAGCCGACCTCGGCGCTCGACCCCGAGATGATCAAGGAAG
>CALFYQ010000360.1 GCA_937952085.1 uncultured Paracoccaceae bacterium
AGCTCCGGCCGCCATCCGTGGAGCGCCAGACGCCGTGGTGGTTCTGCTGATAGAGGAGGTCGCCGCCGCCCGGCGCCCGCATCATGTTGTGAACGCAGTGGCCGACCTCGCCGCCTTGCGGCCCGGCAGGGTGGTCATGGCCCTCGCAGGCGCCCGCATTGGAGAGCCGGTTGCGCCGCTCCCAGGTCGCGCCGCCGTCCTCGGTCGCGAAAACGCCCGCCGCGGAGATGCCGATCCAGAGCTTCGCCGGGTCGGCAGGGTCTGACACGATGGTGTGGAGGACGAGCCCGGCGCCGCCTGGGCTCCAGCTCCCCGAGGAGGGATGGTCCGTCAGCCCTTTGACTTCGTTCCAGGACGCGCCGCCGTCGCCACTCGCGAGAAGGCGCGCCGGCTTCGTTCCGGCGTAGAGCGTTCCGTGGGCGAGGCCGAGCGACCAGATCTGCGAGAAGTCCGTGCCGAAGGGCAGGTCCACCGGCGTCCAGCCGATCATCTTTGCGAATTCGGCGTCGTTCGCGGCCCATTTGTCCATCTCGCCGGATGTGAGCCGGGTCACCGACCAGGTCTCGCCGCCATCGTCGGAGCGCCAGACGCCCGCGCCGGTCCAGTCGCCGCCGCCGCCCGCCCAGATCACGCCCGTCTCAGGGTCGCCGATCACGTGATTGATCGGCCAGCCGTCGCAGAAGGGGCCTTTCACCTTCCAACTTCGGCGCGCATCGTCTCCCGAAAGAAGAAAGGCGCCTTTCGTGGTGCCGACCAGCAAGGTGACGCCGCTCATGACCCGCTCCATGCCCGGGGTTGAAATGGCGAGACCGTACATCGGCGCGGCGGCGCGGAACAGCGCGCTCCGCGCTTTCCGGCGCGCCGGCCCGCTTGCTCCAGCTCCCCCGCAAACCTATGGTTCCCGCATCGGGAAGCGGCGGCCGGAGCCATTGGAATCGAGCGGCGACATCCGATGGCGGGACGATCCGGAGGCGGACGAAGGTGGCTGTCGCGCAACGCGCCGAAATGAACTCGGGTGAGATCGAACGCGGCGCGACGCTGGCGGACCAGATCTATGCGCGGCTGCGCCGCGATCTGCTTCGCGGGCATTTCAAGCCGGGCGAGAAGATCACGGCGCGGAAGCTCGCGCGCGATCTCGGCGTCAGCCTGACGCCGGCGCGGGAGGCGCTGGCCCGGCTCGCCGCCGACGGTGCGATCGAGATCTCGGAAACGCGGTCTTTCCTGGTCCCGCGGCTGAGCCGGGAGCGCTATCTCGAGATCTCCGCCATCCGGAAACTCCTGGAGCCGCACGCCGCCGCCCTCGCCGCGCCAAAGGGCGGCGCCGCGCTCGCGTCGCGGCTCGCCCGGCTCAACGAACGGATGAAGGAACGTAACGTCGCCGAGGACTTTGACGCGGCGCTCGAGGTCGATTCCGAGTTTCACATGGCCTTCTACGAGGCCGCGGAGGCGCCGGTGCTCAGCCGCATGATCGAGGCGCTCTGGCTGCAGGTCGGCCCCACCCGGACGCTGCTGTCCCGGGAATACCGGATGAGCCTCGCAGGTTATCGCAACCATCTCGCCATCATCGAGGCGGTGCGCGGGCGGGAAGGCGAGGCGGCCGGCCGCGCCATCCAGAAGGACCTGAGCGACGGGATCGAGAGCCTGCTGGCGACCCTCGATCCCTGAATGCTCAGTTGTATACAGCCTCGATCATCGAGGTGCCAGGCTCGAGAGTCTTCGCGATTTCAACGGCTTCACCAAGGTCGCGCAAATAGTCCTCGCGTGAGGGCGCGTGCATCAGCGACATCATCGCGTGGAGGCCCTTCGGCCGCCGCGTGAGGCCGGGCAGCCAGCCCTTCCTGTGCATCTCGACCGCGGCGTGGAAGACGTCGAACTCGTTCGAGCCATAGTTGATGATGGTGACGTCCGGTTCCGCCCAGAAGGTGAGGCCGAGATCGGTCAGGCCCGCCTTGTAGGCGTCCGTCATCGCGGCGAGCTTGGTCGCGGCCGTCATGAAGCCGCTCTCGCCGAGATGGTTCAGCACCGCCCAGGCCGCCGCGACGGCGCCGCCGGGCCGCGAGCCGGCGATGGTCGAGGTGGCGAACTTGCCGCTCGGCCAGGCCTCAGCGACGAACTTGCCGCGCTCGCGGTCCTCGATGTCGCGGAAGAAGACGGTCGAGGCCGGTTTCGGGCAGAAGCCGAACTTGTGGAGATCCGCCGAGATCGACCGCACGCCGGGGAAGCGGAAGTCGAAATGCGGGGTAGGCCGGCCGATTTTCGTGAACCAGGGCGCGATCCAGCCGCCGACGCAGGCGTCGACATGGAGCCAGACGCCGGTTTCGAGCGCCAGCGCGCTCAACTCGTCGATCGGGTCGATCACCCCGTGCGGGAAGCAGGGCGCCGAGCCAAGGAGCGCCATCGTGTTCCCGTCGATCAGCGGCTTCAGCGCGGCGACGTCGGCCCGCTTGTCGGCGCGGAGCGGGCCGCGGCGCAACTCGATGTCCATCGCATCGGCCGCCTTGTCGAAGGCCGGATGGGCGGTGATCGGCACGACGGCGTTGAGCCGCGCGCCCGGCGCGGCGTTCGGATGTTTCGCGCGCCAGGCGTCGCGCGCCACCTTCATAGCGACGAAGATGCTCTCGCTGCCGCCGGTGGTGAAGACGCCGCCGCCGCTCTCCGGCGCGCTCAGCATGGAGAGGCCATAGTCGAGCACCTCCTTCTCCATCGAGCCGATGCTGAAGAAGGCGCGCTCCCGGCCGAGCGCGTTCTCGCTGAAGAACTCCATGAAGGCGTTCTTGCCGATCTGGTAGGTCTCGTCGTCGTTCTTGAAGACGAAGAGCGGCGTGCGCCCGTTCTTCCAGTCGAGATCCCTGGCCGTGCGGCCGCGCATCTCGGCCTGCAGGTCTTCCCAATGGCGGCCGCCCGCGGGGAAGGGGGCTCGTGCCTCGGTCATCTTGCGCTCCTCACTCGTGAATTTCCGCTCCGCGCGCCGTTCATTTCCGGCGCGCGGCGCTCAGCCGCGCTTCGACGCGGCGTCCGTACCAGGCGATCGAGCCGCACATGATCGCGTAGATCAGTGCGGCGAAGACGTAGGCCTCGACGTGGAAGCCGATCCATTTCGGGTCGGCCAGCGCGGCCTTGGCGGCGCCGAGAAGGTCCAGCATCGCCACGATGACGACGAGCGACGTCCCCTTCAGCACCGCGATGATGAGGCTGACGGTCGGCGGCAGCACGATCTCGAAGACCTGCGGCAGCACCACGCGGAACATCATCGCGAAATAGGAGATGCCGAGCGAGCGTGAGGCCTCGATCTGCCCCGCAGGGATCGCCTGCAAGCCGCCGCGCAGCACCTCGGCCATGTATGCAGCGATGAATACAGAGAGCCCGATCAGCACCCGCGCCAGCCCGCTCGGCGCGAAGCCCTCGGGCAGGATCACCGGGATCAGCACCGAGGCCATGAAAAGTACGGAGATCAGCGGCACGCCGCGCACCAACTCGATGTAGACGGTCGCCACGAAGCGGAAGACCGGCAGCCCAGATGCCCGCGCCAGCGCTAGCGGTATGGCGAAGAGTATGCCGAAGAAGGTGCCGAAGATGGTCAGGAGCACGGTGAGCGGCAGGCCGCCCCAATAGGTGCTGTCAATGTAGCGAAGGCCGAAGACCCCGCCCCACATCACCACCGCGTAGATCGCCAGCCCGCCGGCCCAGGCCGCCGCCAGCCAGCCCCGCCAGAACCGCGGATTGAGCGAGAGCGCGACGAGCGCGCAGAGGATGACGACGCCGAGCGCCGCGCGCCACTGCTCGTCGAAGACATAGCGGCCGAAAAGGATCAGCCGCGCCTTGGCGATGGCGAAGGCCCAGCAGGCGCCGCCGCTGGCCGGGCAGCCGTTCATGTCCTCCGCCGACCAGACGGCGGAGAAGATCGCCCAGTCGAGCGCCTTCGGAACGACCCAGACGAGTAGCGCCAGCGCGACGAGGTTGATCGCCGCCGCCAGTGGCGTCGCCCAGAGCGGGCGGAGGCGGGCGACCAGCGCGCCCGTCATCGCTCCACCAGTTTCGCGCGCGCGTTCAGCCAGTTGAGGATCAGCGAGGTGATCAGGCTGAGGCAGAGATAGATGATCATCACGATCGAGATGCACTCGATCGCCTGGCCCGTCTCGAAGACCGCGATGTTGGAGACGCGGACGATCTCGGGATAGCCGATCGCCACTGCGAGCGAGCTTTCCTTCGTCAGGTTCAGGTAGGAATTGGTGATGCTCGGCAGGATGATGCGGAGCGCCTGCGGCAGGATGATCTTGCGCATCACCTGCCAGGGCTTCAGCCCGAGCGCGCCGCCCGCCTCCCGCTGGCCCTTGTCGACGCCGAGGATGCCGGCGCGGATGATCTCGGCGTTGAAGGCGCCGACATAGAGCGTCAGCCCGAGGAGCATCGCGCCGAATTCCGGCGAGATCTCCCATCCGCCCTTGAAGTTGAAGCCGGCGAGGCGCGGCGTGTCGAGTTCGAGCGGCGCGCCGACGGCGACGAAGCCGAGCGCGATGGCCGCTGCGAAGACGAACAAGGAAAGGGCGAAGCGGCGCGTCAGCAGGTAGAGGCCTGCCGCCCCGGCGAGCGCGGCGACCGCGATCCCGAGCACCGTCATATGCGACGGATCCCAGATAGGCGCCGGCAGGTAGAGCCCGCGATTGGTGAGGAAGACCCCATCGACCGGCGAGAGCGCATTCCGGACCGTCGGCAGCGAGGAGGTGATGACGGTGTGCCAGAAGATCAGCTGAAGGAGCAGCGGCACGTTCCGGATCACGTCGACGTAGAGGCGGCAGGCCCTCGCCACGACGAAGCTCGGCGAAAGCTGGCCGAGGGCGATCACGAGGCCGACCACGGTCGAGAGCACGATGCCGATGCCCGCGACCTTCAGCGTGTTCATCAGCCCGGCCGCGAAGGCGCGGAAATAGCTGTCGCCGGCGCGGAACGGGATCAGGCTTTCCCCGAGTTCGAACTGCGCCTCCTCGAAGAGGAAGCCATAGCCGGACTTTACCGAGAGCCGCGCCAGGTTCGCCGAGATCTCCGAGGCCGCGATCCAGCCGCCGATGACGAGGACGAGGATGAGGATCGCCTGGGCCAATATGTCGGGCCGGCGGGCGCGGGCCAGCAGGCGGGAAAGAGAGGGAGAGGCGGGCGCGGGTCTCGCCACGCGCCCGTCCGTCTTCGTGTCGATCACTGCCAGCCGGGCGCAGTCATGGCGCCGCCGTCGCGCCAGAGCGCGTTCATGCCCCGCGGCACGTTGAGGCCGGTGCCCGAACCGAAGTTACGGTCGAAGAACTCGCCGAAATTGCCGACCGACTTGATGACCTTCACCATCCAGTCGTTGGAGACGCCCATGCCCTCGCCGATGGTCCCCTCGACGCCGAGGAAGCGGCGCATCACCGGGTCGGTCGAGGAGGCGGCGATCTCGTCCACGTTGGCGGAGGTTACGCCCATCTCCTCGGCCGTGATCATGCCCCAGTGCATCCACTGCAGCACTTCGCGCAGCTTCGGGTTGCCCTGCTTGATCACCGGCGCCTCGAAGGACTTGGCGATCAGTTCGGGCAGGATGATGCTGCCGTCCGGGTTCGCGGACTTGGAGCGGCGGATCGCAAGATAGGGCGGTTCCATCGTCACGGCGTCGCAACGCTGCTCGAAGTAGTTGGCGAACATCTGGTCGCTGGTCTCGGTGGCGACGGGCGTGAAGCTCATCCCCTTGGAGCGGAACCAGTCGGCGAGATAGCGCTCCGTCGTGGTGCCGGCGAGGACGCAGACCGTGGCGCCGTCAAGCTCGTCCACCGAGGTGACGCCGAGCTCCTTGTGAACCATGAAGCCCTGGCCGGTCAGATGGTTCGGGCCGATGAAGTCGAGCCCCATCGTGGTCTCGCGGGTGATCGTCATCGTCACGGAGCGGGAGAGGATGTCGATTTCGCCCGATTCGAGCGCCGGGAACATCTGCGCGCC
>CALFYQ010000361.1 GCA_937952085.1 uncultured Paracoccaceae bacterium
CGGCGGGAAGATCACCACAAGCACCGCGCCGGCGAAGAGCACGGATTTCGGGTTGCCCATGTTGATGAGATACGCCCGGATCGCCCGGCGCCGCCCGGCGCCCGGCTTCGCGGCGGCGACCGGGGCGCCGGCCTCCCGCCAGGTCTTCCAGGCGATGTGGAGGAGGAGGAGCGCGCCGCCGATCTTCAGCGCCAGATACGCCCAGGGGAAGATCGCGAAGAGCGTGTGGAGGCCGATCAGCGCCGCCATGGTCCAGGTCACGGCGCTGAGCGCGAGGCCGAGCGCGGTGACGATCCCGGCCCGCGGCCCATGCGCCAGCGTCTCCCGCATGAAGTAGAGAAGCGCCGGCCCGGGCACGGCAACGGCGGCGAGGAGCGTGAGGTTGAAGGCGAGGAGATGCTCCCAGCCCATCGCCTCAGGCCTCCTGCTTGCGCCCGACCGCGACGTCGATGTCCGGCGCGTCCTCCGCCTTCATGCCGACCACGTGATAGCCGCAATCGACATGGTGCACCTCGCCGGTGACGCCCGATGAGAGGTCGGAGAGGAGGTAGAGCCCGGCCCGGCCGACATCTTCCTGGCTGACGTTGCGGCGGAGCGGGGAATTCAGCTCGTTCCACTTCAGGATATAGCGGAAATCGCCGATGCCGGAGGCGGCCAGCGTCTTCATCGGCCCGGCCGAGAGCGCATTGACCCGGATGTTCTTCGGCCCGAGGTCCATCGCCATGTAGCGCACGGAGGTCTCCAGCGCGGCCTTGGCGACGCCCATGACGTTATAGTGAGGCATCACCTTCTCGGCGCCGTAATAGGTGAGCGTCAGCATCGCGCCGCCAGCCGGCATCAGCTTCTCCGCCCGCTGCGCCAGCGCGGTGAAGGAATAGCAGGAGACGTTCATCGAAAGCGCGAAATTCGCCGCAGACGTATCGACATAGCGGCCCGTCAGCTCCGACTTGTCGGAGAAGGCGATGGCGTGAAGGAGAAAGTCCAGCCTGCCCCATTCCTTCTCCACCGCGGCGAAGGTCGCGTCCATCGAGGCGGCGTCGGTCACGTCGCAGGGCTCGACCAGCTTCGCCCCGACAGAGGCGGCGAGCGGGCGGACCCGCTTCTCCAGCGCCTCGCCCTGGAAGGTGAAGGCAAGCTCCGCGCCTTCAGCCGCGCAGGCCTCGGCGATCGCCCAGGCGATCGACATCTTGTTCGCGACGCCCATGACGAGGCCGCGCTTGCCCTGCATCAGCCCCGCTCGCTCGCCCATCCCGCGCTCCGTCGTGGTTTTGCCCGGCTTTACGGGTTTCCCGCCGGCCCGGCAAGGCTCGCGCAGGTGGACGCGCTCGGGCTGCGCCGCGGCCGGCCGCGCGAATGTTGGCGGTTTCGGGGTGGGCTTTTCAGATTCGATTCACCGCACGGTCCTACTTTGTTCCTCGAGGAAGTAACCGGGTCGCGTCGCCGAAGCCGCATCTGGGCCTGCGCCCGGCGCCGAGCCGCGCGACGGCGTCGGGCCTTCGCCGCAGAGGAAGCCAGTGAGATGAATTTCAGGAAGAAGAAGATCGGAATAATCATGCTGCTGCCGATGGTCGGCGGCATCGCGCTCCTGGCGATCCTGGTCGGGCAGCACCACGCGGCGGCTGCGCGGACGGAACGCCTCGCCGAGGTCGTTCCCTTCGCCGGGCGGCTCAACCCGCTGATCCACCAGATGCAGGCGGAGCGGGGGCGTTCGGTCAGCTACGTCTCGTCGAACCACTCGCCCTCCAACCGGGCTTCTCTCGGAAAGCAGCGGCCGCTGACCGACGCGGCGCTCGCCGCCCTCGAGGGGGCGCTCGAGGGCGGCGGAATCGTTGACCACGCGCCCGAGCTCCGGCCCCAGGTCGAGGCGCTCTCCGGGCTAGGGGAGCGGCTGCGGCGGATTCGGCGCGCGGTCGAAACCGGCGCGGCGACGCCTTCAGAGATCATTGCGTTCTATTCCGGCGAGATCGAGGTGATGATCGACACGATCTTCACCGCGATCCGAAGCCTGCCGGACCTGCAGTCGGCGATGGACATGACCTCCTTCGCCTTTCTCGTCCAGGCGATGGAGAATGGCGGGCTGGAGCGGGCGCTCGGCGCGCAGATCTTCAACCAGGCCGCCTCCGGCGCGGTGAGCCCCGAGACTCTCGAAGCCTACAAGATCCGCCTCGCGCGGGAGAGCAACGCGCTCACCCAGTTCCTGTCGCAGGCCGGGCCGGAAATCCGCGCCAGGTACGAGGCGACCGTGGTCGGACAGGAGGTCGACCAGGTCATGGAATGGCGAAAGATCCTGGCCGAGATCGGCGCGACGGGGGACCCGAAGGGCGTCGCCGGGGTGCTCTGGTTCGACGCCGCCTCGGCCCGCCTCGACCTGATCTATTCCGTATCGGACACGCTGATCGACGACGTGCGCGCCTATCTCGATCGGGAGATCGCCCAGGGCCGGAGACTGGCGCAGATCTACCTCGGCGTTGGCGCGGCGGTCAGCCTTCTCACGATGTTCCTCGTCTTCTCGACGCTGCGCTCCTTCGATCGCAACATCGCTGACGTTCTCTCGGCGCTCGGCGCGCTCGCCCGCGGCAGCATCGACATTCAGCCGCCGCGGCGGCGCACCGATGACGAGATCGGCCATATCCGCCGCGACGTGGACCGGCTCGCCGGCTATCTCGCCCGCATGGCGGAGACCGCGGACCGGATCGCGGCCGGCGATCTCACGGTTCGTGTGGAGCCGGTCTCGGAGAAGGACCGCCTCAGCCACGCCTTCGCGAAGATGTCGGCGTCGCTCAACGAGACGCTCTCCGCCGCGCGGCGCGTCGCCGCCGATGTGAGCGCCGGGGCCGGCGAACTGGAGGCGGCCGCCGGCGGCATCGTCAGAGGCAGCGCCGATCAGTCCGGCGCGGCGCAAACCGCTTCGAGCGCGGTCCATCAGATCACCGCCAACCTGAGCCGCACCGCCGAGAACGCAAGGGAAACGGACCGGATCGCACAATCGGCGGCCCGGGAGGCGGAGGCCGGCGCCAAGTCCGTAGCCGAGGCCTCGGATGCGATGCGCCTGATCGTCGAACGCATCCTGATCGTGCAGGAAATCGCGCGCCAGACCGACCTCCTTGCGCTCAACGCCGCGGTGGAGGCGGCGCGGGCCGGCCCGCATGGCCGCGGCTTCGCTGTCGTGGCGAGCGAGGTGCGGCAGCTTGCGGAGCGGAGCCGCGATGCGGCGGAGGAGATCTCGAACCTCTCGTCGAGCTCGCTGGAGATCTCGCAGGACGCGGCGGCGCGAATCGGCCGGCTGGCCCCCGACATCGCGCGCACGGCCGAACTCGTTTCCGAGATCTCCATCGCTGCGCGGGAGCAGGCGACCGGCGCGGAGCAGATCAATGGCGCGGTCGGCGAGTTGAGCCGCCTGATCGAGACGAACGATATCGCGGCGCGTCATGCCGCGGCGGTCTCCGCGGGCCTCGCCGGCCATGCCGACGAACAGTCTCGCACGATCGGGTTTTTCCGGCTCGGCGGGGAGGGCGTATCTGAGCCGGTCTCCGACGCGCCCGAGGCCGAGGCCGAGACCGTCAAGGAGACCGTCGCCGCCTGATGCGGATGAGAGCGCCGCCCGACCTTCGCCGGGCGGCTCCGATCCCGTTCGCCATCCCGGCGGTCCGAGAACCCTAGGATCGGCTGCGTCATCGAGGCGCTCCGCCATCCGGCCGGCGCTCGCCGCCGCAGGCGATTCATGGTGAGCGGGGAGGGGATCGAACCCTCGACCAGCTGATTAAAAGTTAGATGGGGCACTGACCGCCAGTGGCTTGCAACAACCTCCAAAAACCTCCATAAGCCGTTTAAAATCATCATTTTTTGAATTACATGGCGCTCGTCGGGCCGATTGCCGCTGGATGGCGAAAGGGGCCTGACCGTCCGCTGATTGGCCATCTATTGGATAAATGGCCACGAAGCGCCGGCGGGCGAGACGGCTGAGAAAGGTTGAAATGTCATGCCGAAAGTTGCCGGACGCGCGCTCACGCAGCGCGGCGTCGAGACGATGAAAATTCCGGCCGGAGCGACATGCGCCGTGGCATGGGATGCCGCCGCGCCGGGGCTGGGCGTCAGGAAGAGCGAGACGTCCGTCCGATGGCTGATGCGGTTAGTCGAGGGCGGGAAGCGGCAGACGAAGACGATTGGCATCTATCCGGCCATGTCGCTCGCAGAAGCTCGGAGCGCCGTGCTGGCGGCCCGCGGCCGGCGGGCCGAGGGTTTACCCGTCGAGACGCCGGCGGATGCCAGGCGGG
>CALFYQ010000362.1 GCA_937952085.1 uncultured Paracoccaceae bacterium
TTGATCACGCCCTGCTGCTGCAGCAGGACCTTCCAGGCCGAGGTCCGCACCAGAAGCGAGGTCCAGAACGGCAGGAGGACGAGGATCATCAGGAGGTTCGAGATGCGGAGCGGCAGCGTCGCCAGAAGATGCGCGATCGGATAGCCGAGCAGCAGGCAGATGAACGAGATCGTCGCCGAGAGCATCATCGTCCGCCAGAAGAGCGGGATGTAGATCCGCTGATCCTCCGCCTGGCGGACGATCGAGCCGTCGTCGTCCAGCGTCCGGTCGAGCGCGGAGATGTAGAAGTTCGGCGTGTGGGCGGAGGCGGCGGCGCGCATCGCGGCCCAGAGCTGCGGGTCCGCCCACTTCTCGTCGAGCGCGAGGATCGCTTCCTTGTAGGGCGGCTCCAGATTCTTCGCCTTCCGCGCGGCGGAGGTGAAGAGCGAGCGCGTGCCTGAGACGTCATAGTTGATGCGGGTGCCGACGACGCCGATGGTCCGCGCCTCGGCGGCGAGGGCGAGGTCCGCCGCCAGCGCGGCGTAGGCGTCCTCGCCGGGCTCGGTCCCCGCCGGGTTGGCGTCGAACCAGGCGACCATGTTCGGCATGTTGGCGGAGTAGCCGTCGTTCGCCACCGAGCGATAGAGCATCTGTGCGATCGGCGCGGCGAAGGTGATCAGCACGAAGAGGAGGAGGGGCGCAACCAGCAGGAAGGCCTTCCGCCTCGCCCGCGCCGCCGCCCGCGCCAGCGCGGTCTTCAGCGGCGTGCCGTCGGCGGTCACGAGCGGGGCGGTCTGCCCACCGGCGAATGCGCCCGTCTCCGCAATGTTCGCCATGTCAGCCCCCCGCAGATGCGGGCGGGGCGGCGAACCGCCCCGCCCTCTTCAGATCAGTTCGCCGCGATCCACGCGTTGAACTTCTCGGAGAGCTCGGTGTCGTAATCGGCCCAGAACTCGAAGTCGTTGATGAGGGCCGTCTCCATGTTCGCCGGATTGGTCGGCATGTGCGGCGCCATCTCGGTCTTGCCGTCCTGGAAGAGGCCGACGAGCGGGGCGGAGGATTTCCGCGCCGGGCCGTAGGAAATCCACTTCGCCTGGTCGGCGAGGCGCTGGGTGTCGGTCGAGAACTTCACGAACTCGAGCGCCGCTTCCTTGTTGGGCGCGCCCTTGGGGATGACCCAGAGGTCGAGGTCGAGGATCTGTCCGTCCCAGACCACGACGAACGGCTTGTTCTCGCCCGCGGCGGCGTTGAAGATGCGGCCGTTATAGGCAGTGGTCATCAGGACCTCGCCGTCCGCGAGGAGCTGCGGCGGCTGCGCGCCGGCCTCCCACCAGACGATGTCGCCCTTGATCTTGTCGAGCACCTTGAAGGCGCGCGCCACGCCGTCGTCGGTCTTCAGCATGTCGTAGACCTGGCCCGGCTCCACGCCGTCGGCCATCAGCGCCATCTCGAGGTTCGCCT
Organism: uncultured Paracoccaceae bacterium; assembly: GCA_937952085.1. Classification (GTDB taxonomy): domain Bacteria; phylum Pseudomonadota; class Alphaproteobacteria; order Rhodobacterales; family Rhodobacteraceae; genus Pikeienuella. The sequence goes on from CALFYQ010000362.1 coordinate 1,441, forward strand.
TGGCGGCGCGGCGGAGGCCGCGCTTGCCCGGGAACTTCGCCGTGTCGAAGAAGTCGGCGATGGTCGTCGGCTTGTCGCCGGGGAACTTCGACGCGTCATAGGCGTAGATCGTCGACCAGAAGATGGTCGCGACGGCGCAATCGGTCAGCGCGCCCTCGATGAAGTCTTCCGTAGCCGGGGTGCCGTCGGGCGCCGGCGGCAGGGCGGAGGCGTCGATCGGCTCGACCAGGCCCTCGTCGCAGAGCCGAACCGCGTCCGACAGCTCGACATCGGCGAGGTCGATGGTGACGTTGCCGGCCTCGACCTGCGCCTTGATCGGCGTCGCCGGGTTGTCGGCGTCGACCGAGTTGATGGCGATGCCGGTCTTCTCGGTGAACGGCTTCTGATAGGCCTCCACCTGGCTCTTCGTGTAGGCGCCGCCCCAGGACATGACCGTCAGTTCCGCGGCGGAGGCCGCGCCGGCGAGGGCGATCGCCGCCGCCGTCGAGACCAGAAGCTTCGAATGTTTCATTAACGTCTCCTCAGTTGGTCTGGCGCGCCGGGCCGAGGGGCCTCGGCGCGTTCGCTTTACGCCGCGTCGAGCGCGCGGCAGTCGTCCGGCGTCCAGCCGATCTGGAGCTTCTCGCCCTTCTCGAAGATGCGGCGAGAGACGCCGTTCCGCGTCTTCATCACGAATTCGTCGTTGCCCGCGACCCGCAGGCGCGTGCGCAGCACGTCGCCCATGTAGACGAATTCCATCACCTCGGCCTCGATCGTCAGCGCGCCCGGCGGCAGGCGGGAGGCGTCGGCCTCCACCCGCTCCGGCCGGATCGAGACCAGCGTCCGCTCGCCCTTGCGGCTGATGTTCACCGGCGTGGCGTCGAGCAACTCGCCGTTCGCGAGCCGCACCTTGCAGCGCGCCTCGTTCACTTCCTCAACCGTGCCTTCCAACGTGTTGTTTTCGCCGATGAACTGCGCAACGAACGCATTCTCCGGCCGCTCGTAGAGGTCTTCCGGCGGCGCGAGCTGCTGGATCCGGCCATCGTTGAAGACGGCGATGCGGTCCGACATCGTCAGCGCCTCTCCCTGGTCGTGTGTCACGTAAACGACCGTGATTCCAAGCTGTTCGTGGAGATGCTTGATCTCGAACTGCATGTGCTCGCGAAGTTGCTTGTCGAGCGCGCCGAGCGGCTCGTCCATCAGCACGAGCTCCGCGTCGAAGACGAGGGCGCGGGCGAGCGCGATGCGCTGCTGCTGTCCGCCGGAAAGCTGCGCCGGCCGGCGGCCGCCGAAGGCGCCCATCTGCACCATGTCGAGGGCGCGCTTCACCTTCGCCTCGATCTCGCCTTTCGACATCTTCCGGACTTCGAGCGGAAAGGCGAGGTTCTCGGCTACCGTCATGTGCGGGAAGAGCGCGTAGTTCTGGAAAACCATGCCGATCCCGCGCTTGTGCGGCGGGATGTTGTTGATCGGCCTGCCCGCCAGGCGGATCTCACCATGCGTCGCCGTTTCGAAACCGGCGAGCATCATCAGGCAGGTGGTCTTTCCGGATCCGGAGGGGCCGAGCATCGTCAGGAACTCGCCCCGACCGATGGAAAGGTTCAGATCCTTTACGACAAGCGTTTCGCCGTCATAGGATTTTTGAACGCGTTCAAAGGCGACGAAGGCCTCTGCGGCCGTCGGATGACTCATGCGGTTCCCTGTCGTCTTCCGGCCTTGCCGGTTTTGTTGTGTCTCTACTCAAGCACAGCGCGGATGCGGCTGACAACAGGCAAGCGACCATTTCGTGCTGCGCTGCGACACGAAACGGCGCCTTATGCGGCAAACGGTTGTATGCGGCGTGAAATCCGCTACCGTCAGGCGAGGGGAGCGCGGCGGGGCGAAGGAATGGACCGCCTGACCGAGATGGAGGCCTTCACTCGCGTGGTGGAGCTGGGCGGCTTCTCCGAGGCCGCCCGGAAGCTTGGCATCTCGAAGTCAGCGGTATCCAAGCACGTCGCCGCGCTCGAGGCGCGGCTCGGCGCGCGGCTTCTCAACCGCACCACGCGGCGGGTCAGCCCCACCGAGATCGGCCTCGCCTATTTCGACAAGGCGATCGAGGTGCTCGCCTCCGCCGCCGACGCCGACGCGATGGCGACCTCGATGCAGGACACGCCCACCGGCGAACTCCGGATCACCGCGCCGCTCTCCTTCGGGCTTCGCCACGTGGCGCCGGCGCTCGCCAGCTTTCTCGCCCGCTATCCCCGCGTCGCGGCGCGGATGCAGCTCGACGACCGGCGCGCGGAGCTTGTGGCGGAGGGGTTCGATCTGGCCGTGCGGGTTGGCGAGCTGCCCGACAGCACGCTGATCGCGCGGAAACTGGCGGAGACAGACATGGTGCTCGTCGCCGCGCCGGCCTACATCGCCCGCCGCGGCGCGCCGGAAAGCGTCGAGGCGCTCGGCGACCACGACCTGCTGCACTACTCCAACCTCTCCTCCGGCAACCTCTGGCGGCTGCGGTCGGCCGCCGGCGAGGAGCGCGCGGTGCGGATCGGCGGCCGCCTCTCGATCAACAATGGAGACGCCCTCGCCCTCGCGGCGCGGGACGGGCTTGGCGTCGCGCTCAGCCCGCATTTCATCGCGGCGGACATGCTCGCGGCCGGAACGCTCGTCGAAGTGTTGTCGAAATTCCGCCCTGCTCCGGTCGGCGTTTGGGCGGTCTATCCGTCCGGCCGATATCCGCAGCCGAAAGTTCGGGTCTTCATCGACCATCTCGCCGAATCCCTCAAAGGAAAGGGGCCTCGCTGGTGACGGATTGCTCACACCGCAGACGCCGGGCTTCTCGACCTCGGGCGCTTTTTCTCATACCTATAAGGGATCGGCGCAGGGTATCTGGATGCGCCGTGGCTTCCCGCAAGGGGAGCGGGACTCGAGTAGCGGTCGGCGCGCGGGGGGCGCGGAGGGCCGGGAGTGGCGATGAGAGACTGGACCCGGCCTATGGCTGACGCGGAGGTGCGTTTCCGCTTCTGGGGTGTAAGGGGCTCGCTCCCCTCGCCCGGACCGGACACCGTCGTTTACGGCGGCGACACGCCCTGCATCGAGGTTGTCACCGAAACGACCCGAGTCGTGATCGACTGCGGCTCTGGCATGCGGCGCCTCGGCAACCGGATGATGGAGGAGCCGGACGACCGGGAGACGATCATCCTCCTCGGGCACCCGCATTTCGACCATGTCTGCGGCCTGCCCTTCTTCACCCCGATCTTCATTCCCGGCCAGAAGTTCCGCATCGGCGCGGCCGAGCCGCACGACATGCGCCTCCTGATGCCGCGGCTCTTCTGCCGCCCGTTCTTTCCGGTCGAGGAAGCCATGCTCGGCTCCGAGATCGAGTATTTCCAGCCGGAGCCTGCCGGGCGGATGAAGCTGACGGACGACGTCACGCTTGTCACCCGCCCGCTCAACCATCCGGGCGGCTGCACCGGGTTCCGCGTTGAGGCGCGCGGCGTCGTCATCGCCTATTGCTCCGACACCGAACATGTCGAGGGCGAGACGGACGAGAACGTCCTGGCGCTGATGGACGGCGCCGATCTCGCCATCTACGACAGTGCCTACACGGCGCAGGAATATCCCAATCATGTCGGCTGGGGCCATTCGACGCCCGACGAGGGCGCGCGGCTCGCCGATATCGCCGGGGCGAAGCGGCTCGCCCTCTTCCACCACAATCCGACCCGGACCGACGCCCAGATGGCGGAGATCGAGCGGCGCCTGCAGGACCGCGCGCCCTTCGCCTTCGCCGGGCGCGACGGGATGGAGCTCGCCTTTCGCGCCGCCAAGGTGAAGGCGGCCTGACCGGCGGCGCGGCGCCGCCCGGGCGCCGGCGGTCCGTCAAACTCCTGGAAACCGGCGGGCGCCGAAGCGCGCGACGCCATTGCCCGCAAGGCCGCGATGCGCCAGAAAAGCGGGCGGGCCTAGCGGGGGCGGCATGGACAAGAACCTCGTCGCCTTCGTCTGGCGATACGGCAAGGTGGACACGATCAAGACCCTGATCGTGACCTTCATGACCTTTCCGGTCATCTACGCCTCGCTGGAAATTCCGA
>CALFYQ010000363.1 GCA_937952085.1 uncultured Paracoccaceae bacterium
CGGTCCCGCCGGTCGGTCGGCCATAGGGATCGTCCGGGAAGGCGGCGGCGAAGAAGGCCTGGCCCGCCCGCGCGTTCGGGTCGGTCTCGTCCGAGCGGATCGAGGAGATCATCTGCCGCTTCACCCGCGTCACCGGCTCCTCGTCGAAGCGGGGCCTGGTGAGCGCAAGGTGGAGAAGGTCGAGGCTCTCGTCCCGCTTCTCGGCCAGCATGGAGGCCGAGACGGAGAGCGCGTCGCGGCTGGCGCTGAAGCCGAACCGCGCGGCCAGAAGGTCCGACGCCTCGGCGAAGCCGACGGCGTCATAATCGCCCGCGCCCTCTTCGAGGAGGCCGGCAAGAAGCTCCGCCAGCCCTTCCTTGCCCTCGGGGTCGAGCGAGGCGCCGCCGCGGAACTCGATCTTCACGGTGACGATGGGAATCGCCCGCTCCTCGACCAGCCAGGCCTCGATGCCGCCGGGCGTGACGACGCGCTGGATCGGCGCCGCCGCGAGGGCGGGCAGGGCGAAGAGCGCAAGAACGGGCGCGAGAAGGCGGATCGGGCGAAGCGGCATCACTGGGTCTTCTCCTCTTTCCGCACCAGCCGGCCGGTGACGGACCATTCCAGCCTCAGGAGCGCCGCCGCCTCTTTCACCTGGTCGGCGCTGACGGAGGCGAGCACCTCGGTCCAGCCCTCGATCCGCTCGATGCTGAGCCCGGTGGCGAGCCCCGCGCCGTAGCGGTTGGCGAGGCCGGACTGGCTGTCCTGCGCGTAGATCTCGGCCGCGCGGATCACGCTCCGCGCGCGTTCAAGCTCGGCCTCGGTCGGGCCTTCGGCGGAAAGGCGGGCGAGCTCCTCGTCGATCGCCGCCTCAACCGCGTCCAGCGTTTCGCCCTCGGCGGGCACGCCGTAGACGCCGAACTCGCCGTAATCGTAGGCCGAGCCGCTATAGAAGGCGCCGGCGTTGATCGCGATCCGGTCGCCGAGGACGAGCCGCTTCGCGAGGCGGGAGGTGACGCCGCCGCCGAGCACCTCGGCCATCATCGAGAGCGCCGCCGCCTGGTCGTCGCCGCCGGTGCGGCGGGAGGGGACGATGTAGCGGCGGATCATGTAGGGCTGGCGCACCCGCGCGTCGGCCATCTCGATCCGGCGCGGGGCGAGCTGCGGGGGCTCGCCGGGCCGCACCCGCTCCGCCGGCGCGCCGGCCGGCTTCAGCGGGCCGTAATGGATCGCCGCAAGGCGCTCGACCTCCTTCGGATCGACATCGCCGGCGACGACGAGGATCGCGTTGTCGGGCGCGTAATGGGCCTTGTACCAGTCGAGCGCGTCCTCGCGGGTCAGCCGCTCCATCTCGCGCCGCCAGCCGATCACCGGGATGCCGTAGTGGTGGTTCATGTAGAGCGCGGCGTCGACCTGCTCGCGGAAGAGGGCGCCCGGGTCGTTGTCGGTGCGCTGGCTCCGCTCCTCGAGGATCACGTCCCGCTCCGGCAGCACCACCGCGTCGGAGAGGACGAGGTCGGTCATCCGGTCCGCCTCCATCTTCATCACGATCTCCAGCCGGTCGGCGGCGATGCGCTGGAAATAGGCGGTGTAGTCGTAGCTGGTGAAGGCGTTGTCCTGCCCGCCATTCTCGGCGACGATCTTGGAGAAGGCGCCTTCGGGGATCTCGTCGGTGCCCTTGAACATCAGGTGTTCGAGGAAATGCGCGATGCCGGACTTGCCG
>CALFYQ010000364.1 GCA_937952085.1 uncultured Paracoccaceae bacterium
CGCCGACCGCGTCGGCGAAGGCCGCGGCCTCGCCCGTGCCGTCATCCTTGTTGATGACGAGGCCGGCGACGCCGACATTGCCGCCGAGCTTGCGGAAATACTCGACCGCCGAGCAGACGTTGTTGGCGACGTAGAGGCTCTGAAGGTCGTTCGAGGCGACGAGGATCACCTTCTGCGCCATGTCGCGCGCGATCGGCAGGCCGAAGCCGCCGCAGACCACGTCGCCGAGGAAGTCGAGCAGGACGTAGTCGAAATCCCAGTCGTGGAAGCCGAGCTTCTCGAGCAGCTCGAAGCCGTGGATGATGCCCCGCCCGCCGCAGCCGCGGCCGACCTCCGGCCCGCCGAGCTCCATCGCGAAGACGCCGTCCCGCTTGAAGCAGACGTCGCCGATCTTCACCTCCTCGCCGGCGAGCTTCTTCCTCGTCGAGGTCTCGATGATCGTCGGGCAGGCCTTGCCGCCGAAGAGGAGGCTCGTCGTGTCCGATTTCGGGTCGCAGCCGATCAGCAGCACGCGCTTGCCCTGCTCGGCCATCATGTAGCTGAGATTGGCGAGGGTGAAGGACTTGCCGATCCCGCCCTTGCCGTAGATCGCGATGACCTGGGTCTTCTTCGTCGGCGGCGCGGAGGGCACTTCGAGCGTCGGCTCGGCCGCCTCGGCCCTGAGGCGCGAGTCGTAATCGTCCCGGAGGTTCGGCGCGTCGAGGCTCATGCGGTCCTCCAGTCGATGATCATCTTGAGGCAGTCGGCGGAGTCGAACGCGGTCTCGTAGGCCGAGGCAGCCTCCCGCGCGGGGCGTCGGTGGGTAACGAGGCCGTCGAGCGAGAGCGCGCCGGCCTCGACCAGCGCGCGCGTCGCCTCGAGGTCCTCCCGCGTCCACTCGGCGGCGACCCGCAGCCGGGCCTCCTTCATGAAGGCGGGCGGGAAGGCGAAGGTGAGCGGCCGTGCATAGAACCCGGCGAGGACGATCTCCCCGCCGCGCGCGATGCGCCCGATCAGCGCGTCGAGCAGCCCGGCGTCGCCGCTGGCGTCGTAGATGCAGCGATAGTCCCGCCGCGCATCGGCGGAGGGCTCGATCGCCTCGTAGCCGGCCGCGCCGGCCCGCCGCCGCGGCTCGGTCTCCCAGACGGTGGGGGCGGGTGCGCCGGTGAGGAGGGTGAGCCGCGCCAGAAGCCGACCGAGCACGCCGTGCCCGACGATGAGATCCGGCGGCGCCTTGTCGAAGCCGGCCATCGCGTGGCGCGCCGTCGCGGCGAGGGCGAGGAGCGCCGCCTCCGCGCCGAGGCCCTGGTCGATGCGCGTCGCGCGGGCGCCCCTTGAGACGATTCGCCCTGCGGCGCCGCCGAAGAGACCGCGCGCGCCGGAATAGCAGTCTGCGCCCGGAACGAAGGCGTGGTCGCCGGCCCGGAAGCCGGAGGCCGGCCCAGCCTCGACCACCTCGCCCGCCGCCTCGTAGCCCGGGACAAGCGGGTAGCCCATGCCCGGGAAGGGCGGCATCTCTCCGGTCCAGAAGAGCCGTTCGGTGCCGGTCGAGACACCGGAATGCGCCACGTCGACCACGATGTCCTCAGCGCCCGGCGCATGGATCGGGAGCGTTTCGATCCGAAGATCTCGGGCTCCCCCCAGGACGATTGCGGCCGATTCCAGCACTACGGGGTCCTCCCCCCTTGGTATGCGCCCGGCCCATTCCGCGCATTCAGGCGCGTGGGTCGGTTCGTATGTCACTTTAGGCTTACAGTTATGAATGTCAAATGAAATGGACATTGACTGTCAGGCCAGCTTGACGGCGGTCACGACGCTGGTGACGAAGCCTATGGTCCCCCACGCGCGCCGCACGCGGCCGAACCCGGCGTCCCGCATCATCGCGCCGATCTCGCCCGGCGCGCGCGGCCGGCCGCCCCCCATCGCAAGGCAGTAGAAGGCGAAATAGGCGTCGCCCGCGCGCTCCGGCGCGTCTTCGCCCGCCATCGGCTCGGAGACGATCAGCCGGCCCCCCGGCGGCAGCGCCTCATGGGCGGCCCGGAGCAGCTTCGCGACGGTCGCGTCGTCATGATCGTAGAGCACCCTGACGAGCGAGATCGCGTCGGCGCCGGCGGGCAGCTTGTCGGCCCGGAAGTCGCCTTCGAAGACCTCCGCGCGATCAGCGATTCGCGCCTCCTGGAAGCGCCGCCGCGCGAGCGGCGCGACGGCTGGAAGATCGAACAGCGCGAGCCGAAGGCCGGGACGGCGCGACGCCGCGACGAGGAACGCCCCGGCCCCGCCGCCGACATCGAGAAGCTTCCGCACGCCGCGAAGGTCGATCGCGCGGAGCGTCTCCTCCGCGACCATCGCCTGCGTCTCAGCCATCAGCGCGGAATAGGTGGCGGCCGCATCGCTGTCGCCCGCGGCCTCCGCGCCGAAGACATAGGGCCAGAATCGGGAAAGCTCCGTCTCGCCGCCGCCGCGGAGCAGCGCCACGGGCTCGGCGAGATCGAGATAGAGGCTGCGATGATGGCGGATGAGCGCGACGAGGCCGGGCGAGCCCGCCACCACCGCGCCGAGCCGCCCAAGGCCGAACCCGCCGCCAGGCCGCCTCTCGAGAAGGCCGAGCGCCGCCCCCGCGCCGAGAAGCGCCCGCATCCGCTCCGGCGGAACGCCGGCCGCCGCGGCGAGCGCCTCGGCGCTCTGGTCGCCCGCCGTCAGCCGGTCGAGGCAGCCAAGCTCCACCAGCCCGGCGAGGGTCTGGCTGTAGACGAACCCCGCCATCAGGTCGAAGATCCGCGCGCCGTCACGCCGTGCGGCGCCCCGAAAGACCGGCGTTTTCAAGGCCCAGGCGCGAAAGCGCGGGTCCGCGGCCAGTCGGTTCCGCCAGCGTCTCCAGGAGAAGAGCCGCCCGATGCCGAAACCCGCGGTCTCGGCCAGCGCCACGGTCAGGCCGCGTCGAAGGCGCGCGGCGACGAGATCGGCGTCAGGCGTTCGGCCGTCGCGCGGACCATCGCGCAGAGCGCGGCCTCGCCCGGGCAGGCCGGGATCGAGGAGATCGCCGAGGCCAGCGAATTCCGAAGCCGGGTCATCGCGCCCTCCACGCCGTATGCCGCCACCGCGTTGGGGCGGCCATGGGCGGCGTCCTGGTGGACCGGCTTGCCGATCACGGCTTCCTCGGAGAGGGCGTCGCGCAGGTCGTCCGCCACCTGGAAGGCCTCGCCGATCCGGGCGCCGAGTTCGGTCCAGCGCTCCGGCTCCTCGCCGGCGGCGATGGCGCCCATCTGCGTGGCGGCGATGAAGAGCGCGCCGGTCTTGGAGAGGTGGTATGCTTCGAGGTCGATCTTCTCCTCGCTCTCCCAGCCTTGGCCGGCGCAGATCCCGCCGGGCATGCCGGACCAGGCGGCGAGCGCCCGCACCAGCGCGATCGCCCGCTTCGGATCGGCGTCGGAGGCGCGGGCGAGGGTGTCGAAGGCCGCGATGATCAGGCTGTCGCCGGAGAGGACCGCCAGCGCCTCGCCATGAGCCCGGTGCGCGGACGGCTTGCCGCGCCGCGTGTCGGCGTCGTCGAAGCAGGGCAGGTCGTCATGCGTGAGCGAGGCGCAGTGGATCAACTCCAGCGCCGCAGCCGCCGCATCGGAAAGCTCCGGCCTGTCATCGCCGCAGGCGTTCGCCACCGAGAGGAGGATCGTCGGGCGGACCCGCGCGCCGCCGGGGCGGACCGCGTAGTCGAGCGCCGCGGCGAGTCGCTTCGGCGCCCCGGGCGCGGCGGCGCGATCGAGCGCCGCCGAGAGCGCGCCTTCGATGCGTTTCGAGATGCTCATGGCGCGCTCTCCGGCGAAGATGTCCACTATACTGGACATTCAAACTGTAAATAATAATGGACAGTCAGCCGGCGAGAGTCAACGATGCGTTGTCATGAACGCTCGGCTCGGCGAAACGCAGAAGGTCCTCGTCGTGGGCGCCGGGGTCGGCGGCCTCGCCGCTTCGGCGTTGCTGGCGCGCCGCGGATACAGGGTCGTCGTGCTCGAACGCGCCGCGGCGCCGGGCGGCAAGATGCGCGCTGTCGAGACGGCCGCGGGACCGGCCGACGCGGGCCCGACCGTGCTGACGATGAAGGACGTCTTCGAGGACTTGTTCCGCGCCGCCGGCGCCCGCCTCTCCGACCGGGTGACGCTGGTCGAGGAGAAGGTGCTCGCCCGCCATTTCTGGGCGGATGGCGGCCGGCTGGATCTCAGCCGCGATCCCGAGGTCTCCGCCGCGGCGGTGCGCGCTTTCGCCGGAACGGAAGCCGAGGCGGCCTTCCGCGCCTTTTCCGACCGCGCGCGGCGACTGTTCGAGGCGTTCGACGCGCCGGTGATGCGGGCCGGCGCGCCCGAAATCGGGGCGCTCGTCGCCCGCCTCGCGCGGGCCCCTGGCCTTCTCGCCGCAATGGCGCCGGGGCGGTCGCTCGCGGCCGAGCTTGAACGGCGTTTCGCCGACCCTCGCCTCGCGCAGCTATTCGCGCGCTACGCCACCTATGTCGGCGCCTCGCCGTTTCGCGCGCCGGCGCTCCTGGCGCTGATCTGGCACGCCGAGGCTTCGGGCGTCTGGCGGGTCGCGGGCGGCATGGGCCGGCTCGCCGCTGCGATGGCGGATCTCGCGCAGGATGCGGGCGCGCGCTTCGAATTCGGCGCCGAGGTGAAACGTCTCGTCTTCGAACGCGGCCGCGTCGCGGGCCTCGAGACGGCGGAAGGCCTGCGGCTCGGCGCCGCCTCGGTGCTCTTCAACGGCGACCCGGCCGCACTGCGTGGCGGGCTCCTCGGCGACGAAGCGCGCCGGGCGGTCGGCGACGCGCAGGTGACGCCGCGCTCCTTCTCCGCCTGGGTCTGGAGCTTCGCGGCGGAACTCGAAGGCCCGCCGCTCGCCCATCACAACGTCTTCTTCGGCGCCGATCCGCGCGCCGAATTCGACGCGCTGGCGAAGGGCCGGCCGCCGGACGACCCGACGATCTATCTCTGCGCGCAGGATCGCGGCGAGGGCCTGACGCCGCCGCGGCTCGAACGGTTCGAGATCATCGTCAACGGCGCGCCGGTCATCGGCCGCGAGACAAGGGACGAGGGGGAAGACACGCGATGCCGCGAACTGGTGTTCGGAACGCTGAAGCGCTTCGGCCTGAAATTCTCGCCGCCGCCCGATCCGGCGGCGCTGACGGGGCCGAGCGGCTTTGCGGCGCTCTTCCCCGGATCGGGCGGATCCCTTTACGGGCTGAGCCCGCGATCGATGACCTCGGCCTTCGCCCGGCCGCGGGCGCGGAGCCGGATGCCGGGGCTCTATCTCTGCGGCGGGGGCGCGCATCCGGGGGCGGGGGTTCCGATGGCTGCGCTCTCCGGGATGCGCGCGGCCGAGGCGATCTCGACGGACCTTGCTTTGACATAGAGGTGCCGCCGGACGGCTACGCCTGGTGGTATGTCGACGGGATCAGCGACGACGGGCGCCGCTCGCTCTCGGCGATCGCCTTCATCGGATCGGTGTTTTCCCCGTGGTACCGCTGGTCGGGCCGCCGGAGGCCGGCGAACCATTGCTGCCTGAACGTCGCCACCTACGGGCCGGGCGGCCGTTGGGCGATGACCGATCGCGGGGAGGCGGCGCTCCGTCTCTCCGCCGACCGGATGGAGATCGGCCCCTCGTCCCTCCATTGGCGGAACGGCGCGCTCGAGATCGAGTTCGACGAGGTCGCGACGCCGCGCTTCGACCGGCTCGCGGGGCGGATCACCGTCACCCCCGCGGCGATCACCGGCGTTGAGCTGCCGCTCACCGCCGACGGCCGCCATGTCTGGCGCCCGTTCGCGCCTGTCGCGCGGATCTCGGTCGACATCGACCGGCCCGGATGGCGCTGGGAAGGTCACGGCTATCTCGACGCGAATTTTGGCCTTGCCGCGCTTGAGGCGGATTTCCGCTACTGGACCTGGGCGCGCTATCCGACGCGGGAGGGCGCGCTCTGCCTCTATGATGGCGAGCGGAGCGACGCGGCGTTCTCCATGGCGGTCGCGTTCGACCGGCGCGGCGAAGCGCGCGAGGTCGCGCCGCCGCCCCGTGCGCGGCTGCCGCGCTCCCTCTGGGCGGTTCGCCGCGAGACGCGCGCCGATCCCGGAACCCGCCCGCGGAACGCGGGCGCGATGCTCGACGCGCCGTTCTATTGCCGCTCGCTGGTGGAGACCGAGATCGGCGGAGAGCGCGTCACCGGCGTTCACGAGGCGCTGGACCTCCGCCGCTTCAGCTCCCCCTGGCTGATGCCGATGCTCGCCCTTCGGGTCCCGCGGCGCGCCGCCTGGCCCTAGGCCGGGTTGCGTCGCCAGATGGCGAAATTGAGCGCCGCTGCATAGCTGACCCAGACGAGATAGACGCAGAAGATCGCGCCCGCGAGCGGGTCCGCCTCGAAATAGGTCGCCGCCGCAGCTGCCACGGTCAGCCAGAGCGCGCCGATCACGACGAGGCCGCCGCCGATCCGCCGCTTGCCGAAGAAGACCGGCGTCCAGAGCGTGTTGAGCGCGATCTGCAGCGCCCAGAGCGCCATCGCCTGGCCGCCGGCCTCTCCCGGCGCGACCCGCGCCGCGGCGACGGAGATGCCGAGATAGAGAACCGTCCAGGCGATGGGGAAGAGCCAGTCGGGCGGCGTCCAGACCGGTTTCGAAAGGCCCCGATACCAGGCGCCGGGCGAAAACAGGGCTCCGGTCGAGCCGGCGGCGACGCAGGCGGCGAAGGCGATCGCGAAGACGAGCCAATCCATGGTTCAGGACGTAGCGCGCCGCGTCGACGCCGCCAGGCGCGCCCGGCGCGAACGGTCCCCGGCCTCAAGCGCGGCGAGAACGCCGATGAGCCGTCCCGTCTGGACCTCGCCCCAGGCCCCGCGGCGAGCTGGTCGCGCCGCGGCGTCGACCAGGAAGCGCGTCGCGTCGTCAGGCTCCGAATAAAGCGTGGCGGGCTGCGGCAGGATCGGCGTCGCCAGCGCCCGCAACGCCGAGGCGGCGAGGCGCGTCAGCTTCGTCGCCGCGCCGGTGCGCGCCCGGACGGAGACGCTGTCGAACCCGTTCCGCGCGATGGCGTCGCCGATGCCGGAATAGATCGCGCCGGCGGCGAACACCCCGGCCCGGCAATCGAACGGCAGGGTCGGAACGCCCGAAGCGGCGCGCGCATAAAGGCGCCGCGCTTCGACGAGGAGATCGGAGACGAGCTTTCGGACGGCCGGGTTCGCGCCAGGCGACGGGAGGAAAGCGCCGGGCGCGATCCCGGCCTCATCGAGCCAGGACAGGGGTAGGTAGAGCCGGCCGGCGGCCGCGTCCTCCCCGATGTCCCGCGCGATGTTGGTGATCTGCATTGCGAGGCCAAGATCGGCGGCGCGGGCGAGAGTGTGCCGGTCCCGCGCCTCCATCAGCACGCACATCATGACCCCGACGGAGGAGGCGACCCGCGCGCAATAGGCGAGAAGATCGCCCAGCGTCTCATACCGCCGTCCGCGCGCATCCCATTCCAGCCCTTCGAGGAGCGCCTCGGGCAAGGCGCGCGGCATAGAGAAGGCCCGCACCGTCGCCGCGAAGGCGCGGTCAGGCGCCGCATCCGCCGGGGCGCCCGCATAGATGCGGTCGAGCCGCTGGCGGAGCGCTCGGATCGCGTCGAGCTTCGCCGCGCCGAGATCCACCGCATCGTCGGCGAGCCGGCAGAACGCGTAGAGCGCGAGCGCCGGGTCGCGCACCCGCGCCGGCATCAGCTTCGAGGCCGCATGGAAGGAGCGCGAGCCGGTGCGGATCGCATCGCGGCACTCCGCGAGATCCGCCGGCGCGATCATCGGACGCCCGCCGCTTCGATCAGGTCGGCCACGACCTCCGCCGATGCGACGACGCCGGGCAGGCCCGCGCCCGGATGCGTCCCGGCGCCGACGAGATAGAGCCCGCGCGCCTCTTCCGAGACGTTGTGCGGCCGGAACCAGCCGCTCTGGAGGATGCGCGGCTCCAGCGAGAACCCCGCGCCGTGCGGCGAGAGATACCGGTCCCGGAACGTCTCCGGCGTGAAGAGCATCGAGGCCGTGACGCGGGCGCGAAGCCCGGGCAGCAGGCACCGCTCCAGCGTCTCCTCGATGCGGAGGCGGTGGCGCTCCGCCTCGCGCGCCCAGTCGATCGGCGCGTCATGCCCGAGATGCGGCACGGGAGAGAGCGCGTAGAACGTATCGTCGCCCTCGGGCGCCGCGCCGGGATCGGTGACGGTCGGCCGGTGGACATAGAGGCTGAGATCCTCGGCGAGGCGGCCCCGGAGGAACACGTCGGCGACCTCGCCCCGATAGTCCGCGCCGCAGAGGATCGTGTGATGGCCGACATCGGGCCAGAGCCCGCGCGTGCCGCGCGTCCCGAAATGCCAGACGACGAGGCCCATGGACCAGCGGCTGCGGCGGAGGCGCCCGGCGGTCCAGCGCCGCTTCTTCCGGCGGCGGAGCAGCCGATCGTAGGTGTGGCCGGCATCGGCGTTGGAGACGACGATGGGCGCCGGGATCGTCTCGCCGCCAGCAAGCCGCACGCCGGCCGCCGCGCCGTTCTCGACGACGATCTCGTCGACCTCGGCGCCGTAGCGGATGAGCCCGCCCTGGTCCTCCACCGCCTCCGCCATCGCCCTGGCGATCGCCGCGACGCCGCCCATCGCGTAGTGGACGCCGAAGGCGCGCTCGAGATGGCTGACCAGGGTGTAAATCGAGGTCACATGGAACGGGTCGCCGCCGATCAGCAGCGGATGGAACGAGAAGGCCATCCTGAGCCGCTCGTCCCGGAAGCGCCGCGCGGCGTGGCCATAGACGGAGCGATCCGCCCGGAGCAGGCCGAAGGTCGGCAAGACCTTCAGGAACGCCCAGAAATCGCTCATCGCCTTCCGGCCCAACGTCTCGAAGCCGAAGGCGTAGCGGCGCTCGCTGTCATCGAGAAAGCGCGCGAAGCCGGGCAGGTCGTCGGGCGAAAGCCGCGCGATCTCCCGCTCCATCGCGCCTTCCGTCCCGCTTGCACGGAAGGCGGAGCCGTCGGGCCAGCGGATCTCGTAGAACGGGTCCATCGGCCGAAGGTCGACATCCTCGTCGAAATCGCGCCCGCAATCCCGCCAGAGCGACCGGAGCAGCTGCGGAACGGTGACGATGGTCGGGCCGAGATCGAAGCGGTGGCCGTCAAGGTGGATCGCCGCGCCGCGCCCGCCGGGTCGGTCGAGCCGCTCCAGCACCGTCACTGCGAAGCCCTTCGCGCCGAGCCGCATGGCGGTCGCCAGCCCGCCGAGCCCGGCGCCGATGACGACCGCCTTCGGGCGTCCATCGTCCGCCGGGATCAGGTTCGCGGGGTCGGTGCGAGTCAGCATCGGAGCGATGCTAGATGTGTCCAGTTGGATTTACAATGATTTCAAGCGGGCCCCGGGGGCGCTTGGTTGGTTCGAATTATTCATAGCAGAAACATATATTTGGATCTCACTTCCGCGAAGTGCGGAACCGCCGCGCCGGTGTGGACTCCGCTTCCCATCCGGCTGGAACTGTGTAAGTGTAGGATTACAGATCGGAAGAACGCCGCATGACCGCCGTCTCAACGTTCAGTTTGTTCCGCTTCCCGAGTCTCGCGGATCGTCTCTGGGCGCTTGCCCAGATGGGCGCCGCGCGTCGGCCGCTCGGTCGCGCGCCGGGCCTCGGCTTCTTCAAGCTCTTCGGCAGCGGCGTGGGCGAAGGCTTCACCCCGGCGCCGAACACCGCCGTCTGGGCCATTCTCGCATGCTGGGAGAATGACGCGGCCGCGACGGCCGGCCTCGCCGGCCCGGTCCATCGCCGGTGGCGGGAGCGGTCTTCCGAAAGCTGGACTGCGCTTCTCGTGGCGCGGGCCGCGCGCGGCCGCTGGTCGGGCCAGGCCCCTTTCGCCGTGGCGCGCGCCGAAGGCGACGGGCCGCTCGCCGTGCTGACGCGCGCGACGCTCCGCCCCCGCGCGCTGTTCGCCTTCTGGCGGCGCGCGCCGGCGATCTCCCGCGCCATCGCGGCCAACCGCGACGTTCTCTTCAAGATCGGCGTCGGCGAGGCGCCGTGGCTCCAGCAGGTCACCTTCTCGGTCTGGCCGGACGCCCGTTCGATGTCGTCCTTCGCCCGGGCCGAAGGGCCCCATGCGCGCGCCGTCGCCGCGGTCCGCGCCGGCGGCTGGTTCCGGGAGGAGCTTTACGCCCGCTTCGAGATCGTCGGCGAGGAGGGCGCGTGGGGCGGGCGCTCGCCGCTCTCGCCAGAGCGTGCGGACAGGGCATGAGCGCGCCCTTCCCCTTCTCCGCCATCGTCGGCCAGACCGAGATGAAGCGCGCGATGATCCTCACCGCGATCGACCCGGGCATCGGCGGCGTGCTCGTCTTCGGCGACCGCGGCACGGGGAAATCGACCGCCGTCCGGGCGCTCGCCGGGCTTCTGCCGCCGATCCAGGCGGTCGAGGGCTGCCCGGTCAACTCCGCCTCGCCGGCCGAAGTGCCGGACTGGGCGCAGGTGGCTTCCGAGCGAATCGTCGAGCGGCCGACCCCGGTCGTCGACCTCCCGCTCGGCGCGACCGAGGACCGCGTCGTCGGCGCGCTCGACATCGAGCGCGCGCTCACCCGCGGCGAGAAGGCCTTCGAGCCCGGCCTCCTGGCTCGCGCCAATCGCGGCTATCTCTACGTCGACGAGGTGAACCTCCTCGACGACCACCTCGTCGATCTCCTGCTCGACGTGGCGCAGACCGGCGAGAACGTCGTCGAGCGCGAGGGTCTCTCGATCCGGCACCCGGCGCGGTTCGTGCTGGTCGGCTCCGGCAACCCGGAGGAGGGCGAGCTTCGGCCGCAATTGCTGGACCGGTTCGGGCTTTCGGTCGAGGTCGCCTCGCCGACCGATATCGACGAGCGGGTGGAGGTGATCCGCCGCCGGGACGCCTTCGAGACGGACCCGGCGCGCTTCCTTAAGAAGTGGCGCGCCGAGGATGCGCGCCTTCGGAAACGCATCCTCGCCGCGCGGGCGCTCCGCCCGAAGGCCGGCAAGGACGCGATGCGCGCCTGCGCCCAGCTCTGCGTCGCCCTCGGCTCCGACGGGCTTCGGGGGGAGTTGACGCTGCTTCGGGCCGCGCGCGCGCTCGCCGCCTTCGAGGGCGCGGAGGCGGTGACGCGGGCGCATCTGAAAACGATGGCGCCTTCCGCGCTCCGCCATCGCCTGCGGCGCGACCCGCTCGACGAGGTCGGCAGCACGGCGCGGGTCGAGCGCGTCATGGCGGAGGCGCTGCCGTGAGGTCCGAGGCCTGGTCGCGCGCGGAAGGCGCGATCCGGCTTCTCGCTGTCGACCCCTTCGGCCTCGGCGGCGTCTGGCTCCGGGCGCGGGCGGGCCCGGTCCGCGACCGTTTCCTCGCCGCGGCGGGCGCCGTGGCGGCCGTCCGCCGCATCCACCCATCCATCGGCGACGACGCTCTCTTCGGCGGCTCGGCGGTGTACGAGACGTTCGCGTCGGGCCGCCTGGTGCGCCGCGCCGGGATTCTCGATGCGCCCGCGGGCCTTGTCCTTTCGTCGGCGGAACGGGCCCCGGCCGGCCTCGTCGCCCGGCTCGGCGGCGCGCTCGATCGCGGGGCCTGCCATCTCATCGCCCTCGATGAAGGGGCCGAGCCGGCGGAGGCGCTGGCCGAGGGGCTGGCGGACCGGCTCGCCTTCCATCTCGACCTCGGCGAGACCGGCTGGCGCGAAACGGACGAGATCCATCCGGAGGACGTTTCCGAGGCGCGGGCGAGGCGCGCGGCGGTCCGCGCGTCCCGCGAAGCCGTGGATGCGCTCGCCCGCGTCGCGGCGCGCTGCGGCGTCGGGAGCCTCCGCGCGCCGATCCTCGCGCTCCGCGCCGCCCGCGCTTCGGCGGCGCTTTCGGGCCGCGCCGAAATCGGCGCTGACGATCTCGCGATGGCGGCCGAACTCGTCATCGCGCCGCGCGCGCAGATCGCGCCCGCGGAGGCGGAAGATGAGTCCCCCCCGCCCGAGCAGCGCCCCGGAGACGAGGCGCCGTCCGACGCGGCGTCGGAGCGGGAGGCGATCCGCGCGCCGGAGGAAGTCGTTCTGGCGGCGGTCCTGGCGGCGCTTCCGCCCGATCTTGCGGATCGGCTGGCCGCCCGCCGCGCCGCGCGCGCCGGCGGGGCCGCGCAGGGCGCCGGCGCGAAGCGGAGCGGCGCGCGCCGCGGCCGGCCGTTGCCGCCCCGTCCGGGCGCGCTCGACGGGCGCGCCCGGATCGACG
Source organism: uncultured Paracoccaceae bacterium (assembly GCA_937952085.1). Lineage (GTDB taxonomy): Bacteria > Pseudomonadota > Alphaproteobacteria > Rhodobacterales > Rhodobacteraceae > Pikeienuella. Next base: position 12,215 of record CALFYQ010000364.1, read on the forward strand.
CCGCCGCGACGCTCCGCGCCGCCCTGCCGTGGCGTCGGCTCCGCGCCGCGCCGCCCTCCGGCGGCGTCCCGATCCGGCGGCAGGACATCCGGCTCCGCCGCTATGAGGAGCGGTCCGAGCGGACGCTCATTTTCGTCGTCGACGCATCCGGCTCGGCGGCCTTCGCCCGTCTCGCCGAAACCAAGGGCGCGATCGAGATCCTGCTCGCCCGCGCCTACGCGCGGCGCGATCTGGTGGCGCTGATCGCGTTCCGGAACCTCGGCGCGGAGCTCCTGCTGCCGCCGACCCGCGCGCTCGTCAGCGCGAAGCGGCGGCTCGCCTCGTTGCCGGGGGGCGGCGGCACCCCGCTTGCGGCCGGGCTCGCGGCGGCGCAACGGCTCGCCACCTCGGAGCAGGGCAGGGGCCGCGCCGCAACCATCGCGGTGTTGACCGACGGCCGCGCGAATATCGATCTCTCTGGCGCGCCGGATCGCGCCAGCGCCCGGCGCGACGCGGCCTCGCTGGCCGGCGCGATCCGGGCCGCGTCTGTCCCTAGCCTCGTCGTCGACACCGGCCGAAGGCCGGACGCCGCGGCGTGCGAACTCGCGGAGCGGATCGGCGGGCGCTGCTTCGCGCTGCCCCATGCCGACGCCGCGCGGCTCTCCGCCCTGGTCGAAACGGTCTGCGACGTCTGACATGCGGTGGGAGCGCGACGGCGCGGACTGGCCCAACCGGGAGTTCAGCCGCTTCGTCGACTGCCGGCCGCATCGCTGGCATGTGCAGCGGGCCGGCGCGGGCCGGAAGGTGCTCCTTGTCCACGGCGCGGGCGGGGCGACCCATTCCTGGCGCGACGTGCTGCCGAATCTCGCAGCCGATCACGACGTGATGGCGCTCGACCTGCCGGGCCAGGGCTTCACCCGGCTCGGCGCGCGCCGGCGCTGCGGGCTCGACGAGATGGCGGCCGACATCGCCGCGCTCCTCACGCAGGAAGACTTTGCGCCCGACATCCTCGTCGGCCATTCCGCCGGCGCCGCGATCGCCCTCCGCATGGCGCTCTCGGGCGCGACGCGGCCGGCGCTCGCCATCGGCTTCAACCCGGCGCTCAGCAACTTTCCCGGCCTCGCTGGATGGCTCTTCCCGACGATGGCGAAACTGCTCTCCCTCAATCCTCTCACTGCGCTCGTCTTCTCGCGAACGGCGACGCCCGGCGCCGTTCGGCGGCTGATCGAGGGCACCGGCAGCCGGATCGACGCGCGCGGCCTCGACCTATACGCGCGACTCTTGCGCGATTATCGCCACGTCGATGGCGCGCTTGAAATGATGGCCTCCTGGTCTCTGGACCGGTTGCTTGCGGACCTGCCTGGCCTGTCCACCCCCGTGCGTTTTGTGGTCGGGGCAGGAGATCGGGCGGTTTCGCCAGATGCGGCCTTCACGGCGCTTGGCGCGCTTCCAGACTGCCAGGTGACGACCTGGCCGGGGCTTGGCCACCTGGCCCACGAGGAGGCGCCGCAGATGGCAAGCGAATATGTCCGAAATGCCAAACTGGAAATTGACACAAGATGAGTCGACAGTCCGCACGGCGCCTCGGCAGAGAAGAAAGTCCCCCGCGGCGCCTTGATTGAACTCGACCAGTGAAGACGTCTGAAGCGCCGGCATCGAACCGGCCCGCTTGTTCGAACGTCCCTGGCGGCCCGCCAATGTCCCCGCTGACCGCGATCGAACCGGTTGCGGCTTCTGCGGCGTCGCGCGTCGAGGGGTGGATGTCGCTTCGAACGCCGCGCCAGGCCGTGCGGGCGGCGCGGCGCCATGGCGTCGACGAGGCGAAGGGCGCCGAAGGGCCGGCCGAGGCGCAATTTTTCGAGGCCGGCCCGTGGCTTCAGGATGCTGCGCTTTCCGACTTGTAGAGAAACCCGCCGACGCGCTCTTCCCCGCCATAGGCCATCCGCTGCATGCGGTAGAGGTTCTTGGTGTATTCCAGCGCCTCCATCCGGCGCATGTCCATTGCGCGCAGCGAGGCTTCCATCTCCACCCGGATCGCTACGAGCGGGTGCCGCGCGATCCGCTCCGCAAATTTCTCGGCGCGATCCAGCACCTTGTCGGTCGGCACGACCGCGTTCACGAGGCCGATGCTCAACGCCCGCTCGGCGCCCATCGGGTCGCCCGTCAGCAGCATTTCCATCGCCACCGGATGCGGAATGAAGCGGGAAAGGCGGGATGAGCCGCCGGCGCCGCCCATGCCGTATGCAATCTCCGGATAGCCGAATTTCGCATCCTCGGAGCAAACGCGAATGTCGGTCAGGTGGCTGAGATAGATCATGCCCTGCCCGAAGCAGTAGCCCCGCACCGCCGCGATGATCGGCTTGTACCGCTCAAGCGCGAGCACGTCGCGCGACCAGGTGAAGGTGTCCGGCGTCCCGCCCTCGAGCCGATGCTTCGGCCAGAGGTAGTATTCCAGCTCGTCCATCGGCGAATCGAACTTCCGGTATTCGGACTTGATGTCGTCGCCCGCCGAGAAGGCCCGGTCGCCGGCGCCCTGCATGATCCCGACGCGAACTTCGTCATCCGCCAGGAATTCCTGCATGTGGCCGTAGAGTTCCTTGTGCATCGCCGGCGTCATCGGATTCACGCTGCCGTTCCGGATCGTGAAGTAGCCGATACGGCCTTTGCGCTCGTATTCGAAGGGCATTCGATGATCTCCTGATGCGGCTCAGAGCCAGGCGCCGGCGACGCGGTCGTAGCTTCCGACACGGAGATCGGGCTTCTCGGCGACGAGTTTCTGCTTTGCGATCTTTTCGGACGGGGTCTTTGGCAGCGCGTCCCGATATTCGAGGAAACGCGGAATCTTGAAGGGGGCGAGCCGCGCGGCGCAGTGGGCGAACACGGCCTCCGGCGGCGCCTCCGCAGGCGTGACGCCGGGGCGCAGGACGAGATAGGCCTTCACCTCCTCGCCGCGCGCGGCGTCCTTGACGCCGACGGCGGCGGCTTCGAGCACGCCCGGCATTTCCCGCAGCACGGCCTCGACTTCGCGCGCCGCGATGTTTTCGCCGGAGCGGCGGATCATGTCCTTCAGGCGGCCGACGATGTAGTGAAAGCCCTGCTCGTCCTTCCAGAAGAGGTCGCCAGTGCGGAACCAGTCGCCGAAATAGGACGAGGCGTTGGCTTCCGGCTTCTTGTAGTAGCCGAGCATGATGCCCGGGCCGCGGATGCAAAGCTCGCCGATCTGGCCGGCGGGGACCTCCGCGCCGTTCTCGTCGACGATCTTCGCCTCACGGAACGGCGAGGGTCTGCCGCAGGTGCCGCTGCCGACCATGTGGCTGGCCTCCCGCGGGGTGAAGAGCGCCGAGCCGACCTCGGTCATGCCGAAGCTCTCGCGCGCCACCGCGCCGAAGCGTCGCTCGAGGTTCGCATGGCGGCGCTTGTCGAAGCCGAAGATCGAGACGCGCTTCAGCTCGTTGGCGCCGTCACGCGGGTCTTCCGGCTGCTGATAGACGATCTCGGGGAAGAGGCAGTAGTGGATCCGATAGGCGCGCACCCAATCCATGAACCGGGTCGAACTCGCCCGCCGCGCGACGAAGATTTGCCCGCCGGCCCGCATCGTCATCAGCGTGAGCCATTGTGGGTCCATGTAGAAATAGGGCTGCGCGGCGAGGATGTTGGTCGCCTTCTCGTCGGCCCCGCCGCGCATCCCGGCGACCAGGGAAATGGTCAGCCAGTAGCGATGCGTCAGCATGCATCCCTTCGGGAAGCCCGTCGTGCCGGACGTGTACTGGATGTTCACCATGTCATCGAGCGCCGGCTCGGGCAGCGCTTCCGGGAGCGGCGGCGCGTCCCGCATCAGCGCGGCCAGATCGCGTGCGCCTTCGGGCGCCGCGCCCTGGACCAGAACATTCTCCGCCGAAAAGGGCCGCTTGCCGTCGAGCGCGGCGTAGGCCGGCAGGCAATCGGCATGGATCACCAGGAAGCCGGCGTCGGAATCCGTCAGGACGTAGTGCAGCTCCCGCCCGGTGTAGTTGATGTTCACCGGCACCATCACCGCGCCGAGCCGCGCGATAGCGAGCCAGGTCGCCGGAAACTGCGGGATGTTCGGCAGCATCACCGCGACATGGGAGCCCTTCCGCACGCCCGCGGCGTAGAGCGCCGCCGCGGTCCGCTCGATCAGCGCCTTCGCCTCGTCATAGGTGGCGACGCCGCCCTCCGGCTCCTCGAAGAAGGTCCAGAGCGTCTTGCCGGCGTTCGCCGCCACGGCGCCCTCGACGAAGCGCCAGATATTCGGCGCGAGCGGCGTCGCCTCGACCTCCGCGATCAGACGCTCGACGTCCTTTTCGGCTTCGGGCCATGTGAGAAGTTCGGCTTGGGCGCCCGGCATGTCAGGTCTCTGTTGAGGTTTCGGATTGATAGCGGCGTTCATTGCGGCGGCGGATCGTCTCGCCGATCCCCATCCCGACGATGCTGACGGCCGTCAGCATCACCGCCACCGCCGGTACGGTCGGGTCGAGTTTCAGCCCGAGATCGTTCCAGATGCGGACCGGAAGGGTTTGCGCCCCGCCTGAGACGAAGAGCGTGATGATCAGCTCGTCGAAGGAGGCGAAGAAGGCGAGGACGCCCGCCGCGAAGAGCGACGGCGTGAGAAAGGGCAGCGTCACGAGCATGAAGGCCCGGACCGGTCCCGCGCCGAGGACCCGCGCGGCGCGCTCGATGGTCACGTCGAAGCGGCGCAGGTTGGCGGAGACGAGCAGCACGACATAGGGCATCGCGACGATCGCGTGCGCCACGGTCAGCGCCCAGACATTGTCGACCAGGCGCCAGCGCAGGAAGACGATGTAGAGCGCCAGCGCCAGCACCACCGTCGGCAGGATCAGCGGCGCGATGAAGATGGCGTTGAGAAGCGACCGGCCCGGAAACTCCGCCCGGACCAGCGCGATCGAGGCGAGCGTGCCGGCGACCAGGCTGAGCAGCGTCGCGCCGATGCCGACGCGGAAGCTGAGGAGCGCCGCAGAGACCCAGGTCGGGTCTTCGAAGAAGGCCGCGTACCAGCGCAGCGAGAGCGTCTGCGGAGGAAATTCCAGAAACTGGCTCTCGGTCAGCGAGATGGGCACGAGGAAGAGAAGCGGCAGGATCAGGAAAGCCACGATCAGCGCGAAATAGAGCCCGAGCGCCAGCCTCATTTGCCGAACCCCGCTGCGGCGAAGCCGGCCCGCCGACGGGTCAGCAGCCGGAAAATTCCGAGGCAGGCCAGCGTCGAGACGAGGAGCGCGCTCGCCAGCACGGCGGCGAAGCCCCAGTTGAGCGTCCGGTGCACCTGAATGTCGATGAGATTGGCGATGATCGTGCTGCGGCGGCCGCCGAGCAGCGCCGGGGTGACGTAGAAGCCGAGGCAGAGGATGAAGCAGATGATCCCGCCCGTCGCGACGCCGGAGAGGCTGAGCGGCAGGAACACCTTGCGGAACGCCGCCCAGCGGGAGGCGCCAAGCACCCGCGCCGCCTTCACAAGGTCCCGGTCGATGTCGAGCATCGAGGCGAGGCAGGCCAGGATGACGATCGGCAGGAGGATCTGAACCATGCCGATCCGCACTGCGACATCCGTGTAGAGGATCTGCAGCGGCTCTGCGCCGACCGCCGCGAGCCCGCGGTTGACGATCCCCTCGCGGCCCAGGATCACGATCCAGGTATAGGTGCGGATCAGGATGCTGATCCAGAACGGCAGGAGAATCAGGTAGGTGACCCAGGCGCGCGCCCTGCTCGAAAGGCCGCTCATGAAGAGCGCCGCCGGATAGCCGAGCGCGAGGCAGATCGCGGTCACGGAGAGCGCGAGCGTGAAGGTCCGCTCCAGCACCAGGAGCGCGACCTTGGAGCCGAACAGCTCCCTCAGCGGCTCCAGAGTGAAACCCGCCTCTCCATGGACGCTGAGGCTCAGGACTCCGGCGATGGGCAGGAGGAAGACGAGGCCGACCAGCAGCAGCGCAGGAAGCAGCAGCAAGAGGATGGCCGGCCTCGTCAGGTTCATCGGATGGATTCCCGCCGAAAGGTCAGACCAGGAGCCATTCGTTCCAGCGATCCTGAACCGGGGCGAGGTTCGCCGCCCACCAGTCGGCGCCGAAGCGGAACTGCACCGCGGCGTTCTCCGGGGCGGTCGGCAGCGTCGCGACGAATTCCGGCTCGAGGAGCTCCATCATACCCGGCACGAAGCCCGGATAGGGCACCAGCTTCACGAACTCGGCCGAGGCAGCCGGGTCAATCCGGAATTTCATGAAGAGCATCGCTTCTTTCGGATGTTTCGCGCCTTTCGGAATTCCGAGGTATGAAAGCATCAGCGCGCCGCCATCCCAGGAGATGTCGACCGGCTTCGCCTCGTTCTTCAACGGGGTGATCCGGCCATTCCAGCAGGAGGTCATGTTGACCTCGCCGTCGACCAGCAGCTGAACGTGCTGGGCGCCGTTCTCCCACCAGACCGGCACATGATCCTTGATCTCGTCGAGCTTGGCGAAGGCGCGGTCGATATCGAGCGGATAGAGCTTGTCGAGCGGAACGCCATCCGCGATCAGCGCGAATTCGAGGTTCGCCTTCGGCGAGTTCTGCAGCGAGCGCGGGCCGGGGAACGCGTTCACGTCCCAGAAGTCGGCCCAGGTCTTCGGGGCCGTGCCGCCAAAGCGGTCGGTCCGATAGGCGAGCACGGTGGAGTAGGAGGCGCGGCAGAGCGCGGTCGGCAGCTTCGCGATCTCCGGAAGCTTGTTCTCGGGGTCGACGATCGAATAGTCGATCTCCTCGAGCCAGCCCGCTTCGGCGGCGAGCGCCACGTCGTCGCCGTTCAGCTCGGTCAGGTCCCACTCGACATTGCCGGATTCCACCATCGCCTTCAGCTTGGGGAGGCTGACAGGCGCCGTCGCCTGAACCTTGACGCCGGTCGCCGTGGTGAACGGATCCTCGAAGAGCCTCTTGATCGCTTCGGCGAGCGAGCCGCCGGAGCCGTTCACCACGATGGTGACGTCGTCCGCCGCCGCCTGGCCGGCCGACAGCGCGGCGAGCGAGGCCGAGGCCGCGCCGATGTTGAAACTCCGTCTCGTCAGGTTCGCCATTCCACACTCCCTGCGTTTCGCCCAGCCGGCCTATTCCGGCAGATGGATGAGCCCGCCCTCGTCGAATTCGATGCGGATGGTCTCGCCCGGCGCGGCGGCGGCGGCGCCGGCGCGGCGCGGCTCGACGAACGAGATCTCCGCGCCCGCTTCGGCCTCGACGAGGTAACGGAACGAGTCCCCGAAGAAGACCGCCTGCCGCACCGTCGCCGGCCACCCGGCCGCCGCGCTCCGGCGAACGTGTTCCGGGCGGATCGCGACAAACCCCCGCTGGGTCCGCGCGCCGCCGCTCAGCCGCACCGCGCCGAGGCCCGAGACGAGCGTGTCGTCGCCGGCGGCGCCTTCCACCGCGAGGATGTTGTTTGAGCCGATGAACTCGGCGACGAAGCGGGAATTCGGCCGGTCGTACAATTCTTCCGGCGCGCCGAGTTGCCGGATCGCGCCCTTCTCCATCACCGCGAGCCGGTCCGAGAGGGTCAAGGCCTCGCCCTGGTCGTGGGTGACGTAGATGACGGTGCAGCCGATCTCGCGCTGGTATTGCTTGATCTCAAGCTGCATCGCCTCGCGGAGCTTCAGGTCGAGCGCGCCGAGCGGCTCGTCCATCAGGAGCACCCGCGGCTCGAACACCACGGCCCGCGCGAAGGCGACTCGCTGCTTCTGGCCTCCGGAAAGCTCGTGCGGCATCCGCTTCGCGAGGCCGTCGAGCCGCACCATCTCGAGCGCCTTCATCGAACGCCGGACGATCTCCGCCTTCGCCACACCGCGCATTTCCAGCGGAAACGCGACATTGCCGAGCACATCGCGATGGGGAAACAGCGAATAGTTTTGGAATACCATGCCGATATTGCGCTTCTCCGTCGGCATCCGGGTGATCGACACGCCGTCGATCAGGATGTCGCCGCTATCGGCGTCGACGAAGCCGGCGAGGCTGTTGAGCGCCGTCGTCTTGCCCGAGCCGCTGGGGCCGAGCAGCGTCATGAACTCCCCCTGAGCGACGCTCATCGTGAAGCGTTCGAGAGCGACGAAGTCGCCATAGGTCTTGCGGACCTCGCGGAACTCGATCGACGCGCCCTTCGCCGTCATTCGCTGTGAATCTCCCTGTCGCGGGGAAAAAATGACGAAGGTGTCATTTTCTGTCAAGCGGACTTTGCCGCCCCCCAGAAGATTGGTATTCCGGGTTCGGGAACGGGCGGAACGGCAGGCGGGGCGCGGCTCAACGATGAGCGAGCACGATTACGTCGCGTATCTAGAGGGCAAGCTCGCCGATGCGCGGGACGCCCGAAAGACGACGCGCACCGAGCTCCAGATCGAGATCGCAGTCGCCTCGCTCCTGAAAGAGAAGACCTTTCACGCGATATCCGTCGACATGATCACCGAGCGCGCCCGCGTCGCGCATGGCACGTTCTACCGATACTTCCCGGGAAAGCACGAGTTGGTCGCGAAGACGATGTCCGACTATTTCGAGTTCGTCCGCGCCACCCGGCCCCGCTTCGCTCGCGAGACCGGGGATTTCGACGCGATTTCGGTCTCGAACCGGCACTACGTTCGCTGCTTCCGCGCGAATGTCGGGCTCATGCGGTGCCATTTTCACCTTAAGGACGAGGACGACAAGATCGCCGCAGTCGGCCGCCTCGCAGACCGCGGTCTCTCCGACCGGATCATCCGCCGGATCGAGCGGCGCGGCCCTGTGCCCGAATCCGCCCGGCGCGAGTTGCGGCTGATGACGCACGGCCTGATCGGGATGGTGGATGAACTGCTGCTGAAGGTCTACGGCCGCGCCAACCCGCCGCTGGCCGAATTCGCCGAGGATCCGGACCTTGTCGCCGATACGCTGACCCGGCTCTGGCATGCCTCGCTCGACGCCTATCTCAGGGATCACGTTCGCGAACCGGTGGAGTGAGCGGCGGGAGCCGCCCGTTCGGCGCGGCGCCCCCGCCCTGGCGGGGGCGCCGGTCGCCGCGGGCTCGCCCCGCCGGGCCGCGGGTCAGGCGTGAAAGACGAAGGATCGCATCGAGATCGCGCCGAGCTCGATCTCGTCGGTCATGAAGGAGAGCCTGTCGGCGGCGTCGGAGGCGCCGGCGACCGTCAGCGCCGGCAGGTAGTGGTCGACCGAAGGATGCGCCATGCGAAGGAGCGAGCCGAGCCGCTCGCGGTCCGCAAGCGCCGCGAAATCGCGCGCGCCGAGCCGATCGGCGAAGAGCTGGTCGAATTCCAGCGCGAAATCCAGCGGCTTCCCGCCAAGCCGCATCGCGCCGAGATTGTGGACGACGTTGCCGGAGCCGAGGATCAGCACGCCCCGGTCGCGGAGATCGGACAGCGCGCGGCCGATCTCGAGCTGGTGCGAAAGGTCGCGCCCGATGTCGATCGAGATCTGGAAGACCGGAACGTCCGCCTCCGGGTAGAGGAACTTGAGGACGGTCCAGGCGCCGTGGTCGAGGCCCCAGGTGTCGTCCTCGCCGGATCGGTGGCTCGCCAGTAGCGCGACCACCTCGCGCGCGAGGTCGGGGGCGCCTGCCGCCGGATAGGTCTC
>CALFYQ010000365.1 GCA_937952085.1 uncultured Paracoccaceae bacterium
AAACCGCGCGGGGCGTCGAGGGCGTCGGGCGGATCGCCACCGCGCCGATGCTCCGCGGCGTCATCACCGCGCTCGGCGGCGTTCCGGCCTCCGAGCTTCGCGAGACGGTGGACCCGAACGCGCGCTGGGTGCTGCGGGGCGACCGCGGCGTCTCCTACGCCGCCCTGCCGCCGCCCGGCGCCGTCATCACCGAGGGGGCGTGGTGGGCGGAGGATTACGCCGGCCCGCCGCTCGTCTCCTTCTCGGCCGAGGAGGGCGACGAGCTTGGCCTCAAGCTCGGCGACACGGTGACGGTGAACGTGCTTGGGCGCGACATCACCGCGACCATCGCCAATTTCCGCGAGATCGACTGGCGCGGCCTCGGCATCAACTTCCTGATGATCCTCGATCCCGGGGCGCTCCGCGGCGCGCCGCACACCCATATCGCCACAGTCCACGCGTCGGCGGGGGCGGAGGCGCCGCTCCTGCGCGCCATCGGCCCGGCCTTTCCGAACGTCACCGCGATCCGGGTGCGGGACGCGATCGACCGCGTCTCCGACGGGCTCGGCGAGATCGCCGCGGCGTCGCGCTGGGCGGCGGCGGCGGTGCTGGCGACCGGCCTCGTCGTCCTTCTCGGCGCAGCGGCGGCGGGGGAGCGGGCGCGCGCCTACGAGGCGGCGATCCTCAAGACCATCGGCGCGACGCGAGGCCGCATCCTCGTCAGTTTCGCGCTCCGCGCCGGGATGGTCGGCGCGGCGGCGGGGCTCGTCGCGATCCTCTTCGGGGCGGCGGCGGCCTGGGGGGTGATCCGCTTCGTGATGGAGGCCGATTTCGGCTTCGATCCGGTCTCCGCCATCGGCGTCGTCGCCGCCGGCGCGGGGGCCTCGCTGCTGGCTGGGCTCGCCTTCGCGTGGCGGCCGCTTTCGCTCCGCCCGGCGCAGGTCTTGCGATCCCGAGAATGAAGCCGAATGAAGCGATTCCGCCGCTTCAGAACAGTTGAAATGCCGCGCGTCCTTCCCAATATCCAACTATGAGAGAAGACCGCCTTCCGGCGGCCTTTTCGCTTGGAACACTGGGGAGAGGACAAAAACCAGATGGCCACATATCAGACCATGCCGCGGCGCGCCGCCGCCGCTGGCGTACAGTTCGACGCCGGACTTCGCGCCCACCTGAACAAGGTGTACGGGCTGATGGCCGTCGCGATGGTGATCACCGGCGTGGTCGCCTTCGCCGTCGGGTCGTCTCCGGCGCTGCTTCAGACGATCTTCATGTCGCCGCTCAAGTGGGTCGTGATGTTCGCGCCGCTCGGCGTCGTTCTGCTGTTCTCCGCCGGCATCAACCGGATGAGCACGGCCACGGCGCAGATCGTCTTCTGGGGCTTCGCGGCGCTGATGGGGCTTTCGATCTCCTTCATCTTCGCGGCCTTCACCGGCATCTCCATCGCCCAGACCTTCTTCGTGACCGCGATCGCGTTCCTCGGGCTCAGCCTGTGGGGCTACACGACGAAGCGGGACCTTTCGGGCATGGGCCGGTTCCTGATCATGGGCCTGATCGGCATCATCCTCGCCTCGATCGTGAACATCTTCCTCGGCTCGCCGGGGCTCGAATTCGCGGTCTCCGTGATCGGCGTGCTGATCTTCTCGGGTCTCACCGCCTATGACACCCAGCGGCTGAAGAACGAGTACGTTCACTTCAGCCAGATGGGCGCCGAGGGCATGGCCTATCTCGAGAAGGGCGCGATCATGGGCGCGCTCAGCCTCTATCTCAACTTCCTGAACCTCTTCATGTTCCTGCTTCAGTTCATGGGCGCCTCGCGCGAGTGACCTGAGGCGACGGCCGGAAGCGGCGGGGCCGGGGCGAACGCCCCGGCCCTTTTCGTTTGCGCGGGGCGCGGTATCCTCCTGGCGACCGGAGCCGATCCATGCCCCCCGCCAGACCGCCGAGCCAGACCGAAGAGGCGCCGATCGCGGCGGCGCTGGCCCGCGAGGGGCGCCGGCGCCTCGGCCCGGTGATGCTGGCGCGGACGCTTGCGCTCGTGGCCACGGCCGCAATCGTCGGCGTCGTCACGTCCTGGCCGGACGCGCTTTTCTGGCTGGGCCTCATCCTCGTTTTCGCCCTTCTCGGCGCGGCGCATTACGCGGTCGGCCGGTCGCGCCATGCGCGGGACTGGATGGTCTACGCCTTCACCGCCTTCGACCTGGCGCTCCTCGCCTTCACGCTGATCTATCCGAACCCGATCCCAGCCGACCCGCCGCCGCCGCAGGCGGTGATCCGCTACAACAACTTCGTCTATCTCTTCATCATCCTCGGCGCGCTCGGCATGACGCTGCGGCCGCGGCTGATCCTCTGGGGCGGGGCCTGCGGCGCGGTCTTCTGGTCGCTCGGGGTCTGGTGGCTGACGACGCTGCCGGGCGCGACCTGGGAGGGCCGGGACGCGCGGCCGGCGGCCGAACGGATGGCCGATCTCCACTATGTCGATCTCGGGGTGCAGGCGCAGAGCGTGGGCGTCTTCCTCATCGTCTCCGGGCTGATCGCGGCGGGGAGCGCCGCGGCGCGGCGGCTCGCCGTGAGGGAGACGGCGGCGGCGCGGCGGGCCGCCAACCTCTCCCGCTACCTGCCGGCCGAGGCGGTCTCCTCGATGGCCGAGCGGGACGCGCCCTTCACCGAGGAGCGGGAGGCGGAGGCCGCGGTGCTCTTCACCGACATCGTCGGCTTTTCCGGCCTCGCCGAGCGGCGCGGACCGCGGGAGACGATCGAGCTTCTCAGGCAGGCGCACGGGCTGGTGGCGCAGGCGGTGTCCGACCATGGCGGCGTCGTGGACAAGTTCATCGGCGACGGGGTGATGGCGACCTTCGGCGTCGCCGCCGCGCTGGAGAGGGAGGCGGCGCCGGCGCCGGCGGAGCGCGCCTTCGCCGCAACGAGGGCGATCCTCGCCGCCGCGGCGCGATGGAACGAGGCGCGGGCGGCGGCGGGGGAGAGGCCGGTGCGTTTCGCCATCGGGCTCCATCACGGCCTCGTCGTGATCGGCGACATGGGCTCGGCGCGGCGGATGGAACTGGCGGTGATCGGCGACACGGTGAACGTCGCGGCGCGGCTGGAGACGATCTGCCGCGCGCTCGACCTCGCCGCGGCCTATAGCGAGGAGGCGATGGCGGCCGCGCGCTGGCCCGACGGGCCGGAGCGGATCGGGCCGGAGCGGCTCCGCGGCCGCGACGAGCCGGTGATCGTCTGGGGCCTCCGCCGTTCCGCCTGAGCCGGCGGATCGGCTACACCTTGCGCGCCCCGGCGATTCGCACCGATGGCGCCCCCCGCGCGAGGACGAGATGGACGAGACGATACTGCGGCCCTTCGAGCCCGGCGATATCGCGGCGGTCGCCGCGATCTACCGCGACGCGGTGCTGAACGGCGCGGCGAGCTATGAGCTGGAGGCCCCGACGGAGGAGGAGATGGCGGCGCGCTTCGCCGCGCTCGGCGCCGCCGGCTATCCCCGGCTTGTGGCCGAGCGGGGCGGGCGGGTGCTCGGCTACGCCTATGCCGGCGCGTTCCGACCGCGCCCGGCCTATCGCTTCGTGGTGGAAGATTCCGTCTATGTCGACCCGGCGGCGAAGGGCATGGGTCTCGGCGCGACGCTGCTCGCCGCGCTGATCGAGGCGGTGACGGCGAAGGGCTATCGCCAGATCATCGCGGTGATCGGCGACGGCGGCGAGGCGAACCCCTCGGTCCGGCTGCACCGGAAATTCGGCTTCCGCCTTGCCGGCCAGCTCGAGGGGACCGGCTTCAAGCATGGCCGCTGGCTCGACACGGTGATGATGCAATTGCCGATCAATGGCGGCCGGGCCGCCCCGCCGGACCCGGCCTCCTGGCCCGAGCGCCGCTTTCGCGAGGGGTGAGCGTGGCGCATCCGCTCTCTCCCGGGTAGATTTCTCCGGGGAGATCGGGGGGCTGGCCATGCTGATGAAGCCGCTGATGGCGCATCCGGACATGCGCCGCGCCGCGCAGGCGGGCGGCGACGGGGGCGAGGCGGCGCCGCCGAAGCCGCTCTACGTCATCGACCAGAACATCCTCGCCGCCATGGTCGGCCTCGCCGCCTGCTCGCTGCCGGCGATCATGTATCTCGGCCGGCGGGTGTTTGACCGCTGCGACTACGACTCGATCAGCCATTTCTACTACACGCCGTTCTTCGGGGATTTCTTCGTCGGCGTGCTGGTCTTCATCGGCGTGTTCATGACGATCTATCGCGTCGATTCCGAGTTCGAGAGCCGGCTCGCCAATTTCGCCGGACTCTGCGCCTTCACCGTCGCGCTCTGCCCGACCGAGGGTTCGGGCTGCGACCGCGCCGCCTTCAGCGGCCGCGCCTTCGTCACGCTGGCGACGGAGGGCAGGAACCTCGCCGCCATCACCGACCCGGCGGCGCTGCCGGGTCATTTCCAGCTCATCCCGCACGCGGACTGGGTGCACGGCTCGGCCGCCGCGCTCCTCTTCCTCTTCCTGACCTATTACTGCCTCGTCGTCTTTCCGCGGGTCGACCCGGTGACGCATTGCCGGGGCGGCGTGCGTCATGGCGGGATGACCGGCGTGAAGAAGGCCCGGAACGGCGTCTATTACCTCTCCGGCGCCGTGATGCTGGCGAGCCTCGTCATGCTGCTCGTCGGCGTGGCGGGGCCGAAGCTCGGCTTTGACTGGCCGGGCTGGGACCGGAACAACCTGACCTTCTGGGCGGAATCGGCCGCGCTCATCGCGTTCGGCGCCTCCTGGCTGGTGCGCGGCCGGTTCGGCAATCTGGCGATGCGGGATTGAGGCGGCTACGGTCGGAGCGCCCGGAGGCGCCCCGCCGCTCCGGCCTCAGCGGAATTCGGGCAGCTTGTAGTCCATCTCCTCCAGCTTCTTGCGGAGGTTCAGCTTGGAGATCTTGCCGGTCGCGGTATGCGGCAGCTCGTCCATGAAGATCACGTCGTCGGGCCGTTGCCACTTGGCGAGGCCCTTCGAGGCGAGCTCGATGATCTCGTCCGGGCTCGGCTCCGCGCCCGGCGCCTTCACGCAGACGAGGATCGGCCGCTCGTCCCATTTCGGGTGCGGCACGCCGATGGCCGCCGCCTCGGCGACGCCGGGATGGCCGACCGCCGCGTTCTCCATGTCGATCGAGCTGATCCACTCGCCGCCGGACTTGATCACGTCCTTCGAGCGGTCGGTGATCCGGACATAGGCGTTGGCGTCCATCGTCGCGACGTCGCCGGTGTCGAACCAGTCGCCCTCCACGACGGCGTCCTTCTCCGCCTTGAGATAGCGGCGGACGACGCCCGGGCCGCGGATCCAGAGCCGGCCCTGGCTCTTCCCGTCCCAGGGCAGCTCCGTCCCGCCATCGTCGGTGATGCGGAGATCGACCGTGAAGGGCGGGTGGCCGACCATGCACTGGACGTCCAGCTTCGCCTCATCGGAGAGCGCGGCGACCTCCGGCTTGAACGAGGAGGTGGTGCCGAGCGGCGAGGTCTCGGTCATGCCCCAGGCGTGGAAGACCCGGACGCCATAGGTGTTCTGGAAGGCCTCGATGACCGCCCGCGGGCAGGACGAGCCGCCGATCACCACGCGCTTCAGCGTCGAGAAGCTGGCGTTCGACTTCTTCAGGTATTGCAGCAGGCCGAGCCAGATCGTCGGCACCGCGGCGGTCAGCGTCACGCCGTGCTCCAGCATCTCGAAGATGCCGTGCGGCGTCATGTCCCGGCCGGGCATGACCATCGCCGCGCCGTTCATCGGCGTCGAATAGGCGAGCGACCAGCCGTTGGCGTGAAAGAGCGGGACGACGGGCATCACCACGTCGTTCGAATTGACGTTCAGGCAGTCCGGCACCGAGGCCGCCATTGCGTGGAGGATGTTCGAGCGGTGGGTGTAGACCACGCCCTTGGGGTTCCCGGTGGTGCCCGAGGTGTAGCAGATGCCGCAGGCGTCGCGCTCGTCGCCCGTCACCCAGTCGAAATTGCCGTCCTCGGCGGCGATCCAGTCCTCGAAGCAGATCGCGCCCGGCAGGATCCGGTCGGGCATGTTGTCCCGGTCGGTGAGGATGACGAACTGCTTCACCGTGGCGAGATGCGGCGCGATGGCGTTGATGACCACGGCGAGGTCCGGATCCACCAGCAGCCACTTATCCTCGGCGTGGTTGATTATGTAGACGAGCTGCTCGCCCGAGAGGCGCGGGTTGAGCGTGTGGAGCACGCCGCCGGCGCCCGATACGCCGTACCAGACCTTCAGGTGGCGCGCGGTGTTCCAGGCCATGACGCCGACCGCATCGCCCTTCTTCAGGCCGCCGCGCACCAGCGCCTGGGCGACCTTCTTCGCGCCGAGATGGATCTCCGCCCAGTTCGTCGTCGCGATCGGCCCCTCGACCGTGCGTGAGATGATGGTCCGCTTCGGGTGGTATTTCGCAGCGTGGTCGAGGATGTGCGAGACGCGCATCTCCCAGTGCTGCATGAGGTCGCGCATGGCGTTCTCCCAAGATTCTCGTTGGGCCGGACATTAGCAGCGAAATCGTCGGTGCAAAGGGCGAGGACGCACGCTATCGCACTGACGACAGGGGAATGCGGGGCGACGAATGGCTGCGGTTGAGTCGGGTCCGGCGGCCCGGGCGGAGCGGCCGCTCTTCGGGGCGGCGATGATCGTCTCCGGCATGGTCGTGGTCGGCTTCATCGACAATTTCGTGCGCGTCGCGGCGGCGGAGATCGGCCTCTGGCAGTTCCAGCTTCTGCGCGTCGGCTTCGCGGTGCCCGCGCTCTTTCTGGCGGCGCGGCTCCTCGGCGCAAGGCCGCTGCCGCGGCGCTGGGGCGGGGCGCTCCTTCGCACCGGCTTCGCTGTCGCCTCGATGACGCTCTATTTCGGGGCGCTGCCGGCGGCGCCGATCGCGGTGGTGGCGGCGGGCCTTTTCACCTCGCCGCTCTGGGCGCTTCTCTTCACCGCGCTCCTCTATCGGGAGCCGCTGGGGCCGCGCCGGCTCTTCGCCGCTGCGCTCGGCTTCGCGGGCGTTCTGACCATGCTGCGGCCCTGGGAGTCGGGGCTCGATCTTCGCGCCGCCATGCCCATCGCCGCCGGGGCGCTCTGGGCGGTGACGCTGATGGCGACGCGCCGGCTCGCCGGGGAGGAGACGCCGGCGGCGCTGACGCTGCTCCAGCTCCTCGGCTTCGCCGCGACCGGAATCGTCGGGCTTCTCGCTCTCGCCGCTTTCCCGGCCGCGGCGGAGCTTCGCGAGAGCGCGCCCTTCTTCTTCACCGGCTGGCTCTGGCCGCTCTCGGCCGAGGTGTGGGGCGTCCTGATCCTTCAGGGCTTCGGCTCGGTGGCCGGGCTTCTCCTCATCATCCTCGGCTATCAGAGCGCGGACGCGACAAGGACCGCGCTCTTCGACTATTCCTTCCTGGTATTCGCCGGCTTCTTCGGTTGGGTGATCTGGGGCGAGGCGCTCGGCGGCGCCGCGCTGGCGGGGATGGCGCTGATCGTGGCGGCGGGGGCCTTCCTCGCCCTTTCCCCGGCGGCGCGGGCGAAGCAGGGAGGCTGAGATGGAGCGGGGCAAGGCGCTGGTGACGGGCGCGTCTTCAGGGATCGGCGCGGCGACGGTGCGGGCGCTGGCGGCGGATGGCTGGAAGGTTCACGCCACGGCGCGGCGGGCGGACCGGCTGGCGGCGCTCGCGGCGGAGACGGGGTGCCTCCCCCATGCCGTGGACGCGACCGACGAGCCCGCGATGCGGGCGCTGGTGGAGGCGGAGGCGTTCGACCTCATCGTCGCCAATGCCGGCCGGGGCGCGGCGATCACCGGCATGTCGGGCTTCGACCCGGCGGAGATCGAGGCGGTGGTGCGCCTCAACGTCACCTCTGTGGCGCAGCTTCTCGCCGCCGCGCTTCCCGGCATGGCGGCGCGGGGCCGGGGCCATGTGGTGACGGTCGGCTCCGTCTCCGGGCTCTACCCGACCGGGACGGCGCTCTATGGCGCGACAAAGCACGCGATCCGCGGGCTGATCCGCAACCTCCGTCTCGAATGCCTCGGACAGGGGATCCGCTTCACCGACATCCAGCCGGGCCGCGTGACCACGGAATTCTACGACGTGGCGGTGCCCGACGAGGCGGCGCGCCGGCCGATCAAGGAGACCGGCATCGAGGAGCTGTCTCCGGCGGACGTGGCAGAGGCGATCCGCTGGGCCGCCGCCGCGCCGGCGCATGTCAACGTCTCCGCGCTCGAGATCGCGCCGGTCGGCCAGACCTATGGCGGGGCGCGTTTCGCCGGGCGCTGATCGGCGAAGGGGTGTTGCAATTTCTTGCACAGGGTGTGCCGCCGTGAATTAATCCTCCCGTGGGGCGACCCACCAATGGGAGGAAAGAAGATGAAAATCTCGCTAGGCGCCGTCTGTGCGGCGGCGCTCCTTGCCTCTGCCGCCGGCGCCAAGGAGGCGCCCAGGTCCATCGACGGCGTCGCGACGCCGGGCGGCGCGCTCTCCGGGGCGCCCAAACTGGCGCTGGTTCAGGTCGCCGAGGGCTTCCTCGACCCGATCAACGTGACCAATGCCGGCGACGGCTCCGGCCGCATCTTCGTGGTCGAGCGCGCGGGCCGCATCAAGATCGTGAACAGGGACGGCTCGGTGAACGAGGAGCCCTTCCTCGACCTCACCACGATCAACCCGCTCGGCAGCGACGTGCAGACCGGCTTCGTCGAGCAGGGCCTCTAC
>CALFYQ010000366.1 GCA_937952085.1 uncultured Paracoccaceae bacterium
CGGAGCGTCGCGGTGTCGGAGGCGTTCATGCCGATCTTGCGGATCTTCGCACGGCTGATCCCCTTGGCGTCCATCGGCACCATGATGAGGGATTTCGCGCGGCGGGACTCGGAGCCCTCCTCCGTGTTGCAGAGGAGGCAGCACCAGTCCGCCTTCATGCCATTGGTGATCCAGGTCTTCTCGCCGTCGATCACCCATTCGTCGCCGACCAGCCGGGCTCGCGTCTTCGTCGCCGCCACATCCGACCCCGCGCCGGGCTCGGAGACGCCGATGCACCCCACGGCCTCCCCGGCGATGGCCGGCCGCAGGAATTCGCGCCGAAGCTCGGCCGAGCCGAACCGCGCCAGCGCCGGGGTGCACATGTCGGTCTGCACGCCGATCGCCATCGGCACGCCGCCGCAGGCGATGCCGCCCAGCTCCTCCGCCACCACCATGGCGTAGGAGAAGTCGAGCCCGAGCCCGCCATCCTCCTCCGGATACTTCACCCCGAGCAGGCCAAGACCGCCCGCCTTCTTGAAGAGCGCGTGGGAGGGGAACTCCTCCGCCGCCTCCCATTCGTCGACGAAGGGGTTGACCTCCTCCGCCACGAACCGCGCCACAGTGGCCCGAAGCTGGCGATGCTCGTCGGTGAAGCGCATGTGTTCCTCCGGATTTTGTCGCGAGCCTAGGGTCCGAAGCGGCGCAAGTCACCGTCAGAAAAGAACAACGCCCGCCGGGGCGCGCTATGCGGCGACCGCGGTGAAGAGGCGCGAGGTTTGCGGCGAGACGAGGTCGCCGCCCCGCATGAGATCGGCGCAGGACGAGAGGACATCGGCCACGATGTGCGCCATGACGTCCTCGCCGCGCGCCGACACCGCAGGCCCGACCGGGTTGCTCCTGATCTCTAGGGGGATGCTCGTCTCAGGCTCGCGAATGACCCGGTCGATGGTCAGATCTCTCGTTTGAACCTCGGCGAAGCTGGAGGCGCGCAGCAGATCCGGAACGGCGTCGAGGCCAGAATAGGCGAAGGGCGCAAGCGAGCGCGCGGCCTCTTCCGGCGAAACGTGGCGGGCGATCGCCTCCGCCAGCGCAGTGAAGAAACGCGGCGCGCCCGACCAGATGGTGATGACGATCCGTCCGCCAGGCCTAAGAACCCGGCGCATCTCCTGCACGGCCGCGCCCTCGTCCGGGAAGAACTGGAGGCCCTGCTGGCAGAGCGCGACCGAGAAGGCGCCCGCCTCGAACGGCATCCGCGTCACGTCCCCGACCCGCCAGCGGAAGGCGTCGCGCCGGTCCTCGGTGACGGCACGGGCCATCTCGATCATGCCCTCGTTGAGATCGATCCCGGTGATCGCCGCCTTCGGCGCCAGCCGCTCGTGAAGCACGCGGCTCACGATCCCGGTGCCGCAGGCCACGTCAAGCACGGCGTCGTCCGGCGAGATTTCGACCGCCGCCAGCGTCGCCTCCGCCAGCGGCCGGAAGATCGCCACGACCTTCTGCCGCTCATACGCCGCCGCCGCGCCCTGAGCGAGCTGGTAGGGGTCTCGCGCCATGGCGCACGCCTCCTTCGCAACCGGTTTCGACGACAACGCACTGTGGGGAGGAAGTGTCCGCCACTTTGGGACTCGAAGAAAGGCGTGTTCAGGCGCCTTAACACCCGAGCCGGCGACCTAGGTTTACAAGATCGTCGGCGGCGTCGAGCTTACCACTTCGAGGCACATATCGTTCGTCGCGATGAAGAAGGACCAGCCATCCGTCCCTAGAATCGAAATCCAGCTTTCCAGGCTCCAATCGTGATTTCGCACCCTGAACGTCGTCTTGCCCGGCCTGCCACCGAGTTCCGCGCTCTTGTTCCAAAGCTCCATCAGTCCACTCTCGTCGAGCGCTCTCATCGCCTGGACGGCGCGGAAACGGACCTCATATCTCCGGCTTGCGCCGCCCTCCTGGAGGACCACAGCAAGCTCGGCGGAGCCATTGACTGGCGCGTTTGCTAGAAACAGCACGCTCAAGATCCAGGCGTCCGCGTCGGTGAATGGCGTTTTCCATTCGCCAAACTCGAATTCACCCGTTCCGAATTTCGTAGGGCGACGCGCAGGCTCATTGTCGGTCATGCGCAATCCGTATCTTTCCGATCAGGCAAGCTGCCAGTCCCTAGCCTCCGGATGTTCAGCCGCAAGGCGCGACGCTTCGGTGGCCTCGGCCGAGGCCCGCGCGGATCGACGCCTGAGCGTCGACGCCCCACGAAACCATCGTCCAGCGCCGCTCCTGCTTCCGCTCGGGCGACCAGCCCGGGCCGCGACCGCCCCATCCTTTGGTCGGGTGCCCTCCATCGGCTCAATCCGCGCGCCCCAATCCGGGAGGCGCCGGCGAGCGCGCCCGCCCAGCCAGAACAGCGCCCTCCCAAGGTCGGCCGCGCACCTCCGCACGCCGATCATCCATCCCGCCGCTTTCCACCGAGCATTTCCCGAGCGTCACCCCAAATAACCCGACGTGGCGGCGCCCCTTCCCTTTCGCGGCCGCGCCCTCCATCCTCCGCCGCGACGAACAGGGAGAAGAGCATGAGCGTCGCCGATCTCGCGCAGGAACTGGCCCCGAAAGTCGCCTCGGGCTCCTTCGATTCCGTGGTGAAGTTCGATTGCGGCGAGGACGGCGTCCTCGTCATCGACAACCAGTCCGTCTCCACCGAGGACGGCCCGGCCGACTGCACCATCTCCGTCGCCTTCGAGGACCTTCAGTCCATCGTCGCCGGCGATCTCGACCCGACGGCGGCCTTCATGCAGGGCAAGCTGAAGGTGGACGGCGACATGGGCGTCGCCATGAAGCTCAGCCAGGTCCTGTGACCGCCCCGGAGGGCCGCTACGTCCTCCACAACCGGCTCGGCTCCGGCGGCTTTTCCGTCGAGGCCGCGCTGACCCTGGCCGGGCTCGACTTCGAGCTTGTCCTCGGCCCCTCGAAGCCGGGCGCGCCGAACCCCGAGAGCTTCCGCGCGGTGAACCCATGGAACCAGGTTCCCGTGCTCATCACCCCGGGCGGGACGACGCTGACCGAAAGCGCGGCGATCCTCGCGCATCTGACCATCGCCCACCCCGACCGCGGCCTCGGCCCGGAGCCGGGAAGCGACGCGCATGGCGCGATGCTCCGCTGGCTCGTCTTCATGTCGGTCAATCTCTACGAGCCGATCCTCCGGCGCGTCCGCACCATCCGCTACAGCACCGACGAGGCCGGGCATGAAGGCGTCCGCCGCGCCGCGGGGCAAACGCTGAAGGCCGCCTTCGCGCTCATCGAGGCGGAGCTTGGCGAGCGGCCGCATCTTGTCGGCGCGGCGCTTTCGGTCGCGGACATCTACCTCGCCATGCTGAACGCCTGGTCGGGCGGCGGCCGCGGCGCGCCGGGTTGCGACGCGCTCACCCGCCGCGTCGCCGCGCATCCCGGAATCGCCGCGGTCTGGTCGCGGAACTTCGACCACTGGCTGCCGACGCGCTGGGGCGCGCCCGCCTGAGCCCTCAGGCCGCGACGGTTTCCGGGTCGAGCCGCTCCGCCATGTCGAAGAAGAACCCGGCCCGCGCCGCGAACTGCGCCTCGGCCTCCCGCGCGCCGTCCCGGCCGACCAGCGGATGCGCCGCCACCGCGGCCCGGATCGCCGCCGCCCGCCGCGCGAAGCGGCCGCCGCGGCCGGCCCGCCGGTCCAGCGCGTCAAGGCAGAGGAAGAGATAGAGCGTCGCATAGAGGAGCGGCCCGGCGAGCTGCGGCGCATGGCCGGCGAAGCTCTCGCAGAGCGCCAGCGCCGCCCGGTCCGCCTCCACCTCGTAGAGCCAGCTTTCCACGCGCTCCCGCCCTTCGGTGCGGACGACGCGGCCGATGTCCCAGCCCGGCGGCGTCAATCCGCGGCCGATCGCGGCCTCGACGGTCGCGCCCTCCGGCCCGTGGAGGAGGAGATGCGAAAGCTCGTGCGCCACGACGAAGCGGCCGAGCCCGGTCCAGAGATAGATGGCGAGCTGGAAATCAGCGTCCCATTCGGTCGGCCAGCACTCCCAGATCGCCTGGTAGGCCGATTTCGGCTTCACGTCGCCAGTCAGGATATCCCGGTAAAGCCGCGCACGCGCAGCGAAATGGAGAATGATGGAAAGCCGCTTCTCCTCCGCGCCGCGCTCCGAGAGATCGGGCCAGCGCACGAGGAGGGATTGCACCGCGAAGCTGGCGAAGGAGAACCAGAGCGCGTCCACCACGACGACGCCCGCCTCGCCCTCGCCGCCCGGCAGCGCCCGCGTCGCCTCCGCGCTCCGCATCAGGAAGACCGGCTCCACCTCGCCGAGCCCGCCGAGGATCGGGTTCGCCGCGAAAAGCTCCTCCTTGTAGGTCATCAGCTTGCCTTGGCCGCAGACCCGGTTGGTCAGGTCATGGTCGCCCTCGGGGTCGAACTCGGCGCCGTATTTCGCCGCCAGCGCCGCGATCCCCGGCGCGGAGACCGGCGTCGTCTTGCCGGGCCAGTCGAGGAGGTCGGCGTATTCGGAGGCCGCGTCGCGGCCGAAGGAGCGGTCGAAAAGGTCATGCAGCGTCACGAAGTTCATCGCGCGGCCTCCGTCGGCGCGGCGCGCCGCTCGATCAGCGCCCGCGCCTCCTCGACCGAAAATCCCTTGAGGCTGACCCCGTCCACCGAAACCTCGCGGGCCGCCCGGGCGCGCACGATCTCGACGATCACGTCGGCCAGTTTCTTGACGACGACGGGGGCGAGCGCGGCGGCGAAAATCATCAGGTCCGATTGCAGCGCGCCGTCGAAGCCGCGGACGCAGGGCGCAAGCCGCACCGTCCCGCGCGGCAGGTCATCCGCGATCGCGGCGCGCGCGCGCTCCGCATCCTCGGCCGAAGCGAATGTCAGCAGCATCCCCAACCCCTTCCGTCTCCCACCGGTCGCGGGCCCGGCCGCCCACGCGGCCCCGCCCTGACGGAAAGGTGGGAGCCGGCCGCGCCGATGGCGGCGACGAAATGCACGCGATCCGAAGGAGTCCGGGCCGGAAACGTGACGGAACGCACGCCGAATTGGCGGCGAGGCGGCCCGAAATGCCCGAGATATGGCCCGTTCGCCTGAACCGGGCGCGAAGGGACGCGCCCGACCCTGGGTGGGCGCCCGCATCGCTTGTGGTCACCGCCTTATCCCGAAAGCCCCTGACGACGGCTGAACGGCTCAGGACATCGCCAACGCGCCCTTCCGGGGGGAAGGTCGGGCGCGGCCCGGGCCCGGGAGAGATGGAGAAGGCGCGCCTTCTTCCACGGGTCAGCGCCGACGCCCTCCAACCACCCCCCCCCAACCGCCCCCGCGAGGAACTTCTCGCTTGACGCAGCGGCGCCCCGGCGCGGACGATGGAACGTCGCCGGCCCATCCCGCCCGGACGGAGAGAGGCGGCGCCCGGCGGCGCGGGGCGGCGCGCTGGCGGATGACTTAAGCCGTGAAGGCGCGGCGCCCGTGGCGAACACGGGAGGAAGAACATGCGCGCCTTCGCGATCATCGGCCCGGCCGGCGCCGGCAAGACAACCCTCGCAAGAGCCTTGGCGGGGCTCGACGGCGGCGGCGTCGAGACCCCGTTCGGCGAGGGGCTCGGCCTCCACGCCTTCCGCTATCTCGGCGAGGGCTGGACCGCGATCGACGCGCCCGGCGGGGCCGAGCACATGGGCCAGGCCGCCCGCGCCGCCCTCGTCGCCGACGCCGCGGTCATCGTCGCGCCGCCCGAGCCCGAGGCCGCGGCTCTCGTCGCGCCCTACATCCGCCTCGTTGAGGCGGCCGGCGCGCCCGCCTTCCTCTTCGTCAACCGGATGGACCAGTTCGAGGGCCGCGCGCGCGAAAGCGTGGCGGCGCTCCAGGCCTACGCCAACCACGCCATCGTCCTCCGCCAGGTGCCGATCCGTAGCGGCGGTCATGTCTCCGGCGCGGTCGATCTCATCTCCGAACGCGCCTGGCGCTACCGCGACGGCGAGCCGTCGACGCTGGTCGAACTCCCCTCCGAGTTGAAGCCGCGGGAGGAGGAGGCGCGCGCCCAGCTTCTCGAAACCCTCGCCGATTTCGACGACGCCCTCCTCGAACAGCTTCTCGAGGACAAGGAGCCGCCGACCGAAGACCTCTTCTCCCTGATGGCCGAAGTCCACCGGAAGAACGCCCTTATCCCCGCCTATCTCGGCGCGGCCTCGCATCTCAACGGCGTCACCCGGCTGATGAAGGCGCTCCGCCATGAGGCGCCGGCGGCGGAGGCGACGCGCGCGCGGCTCGGCGGCGCCGCCGTCGCGCTCGCCGAGGCGGAAAGCCGAAAGCATCTCGGCAAGGTCGTGCTGGCGCGGGATTTCGCCGGCGGCCTCGCCCAGGGCGCGACGCTCGCCGGCGCCGCCATCGGCGCGCTCCTCGGCCTCGACGGCAAGCCGGCGACCGGCGCCATCCCGCCCGGCGGCTTCGCCCTCACCGCGCGGGCCGAGCATCTCGTGCCCGGAACCCTCGCCGAGGAAGGCGAGGCGCGGCCGCTCGGCGCCCCGGCCCGCCCCGCCGCGCTCACCCGCATCCTCGTCCCCGCCAGCGACAAGGATGACGCCAAGCTCTCCGCCGCCCTCGCCCGCCTCTGCGCCGCCGACCCCGATCTCGAGATCGGCCAGGACGGCGAAAGCGGCGCCGCCACGGTCGCCCTCCCCGGCCCGCTGCGGCTCCGCGGCCTCCTTGAGCGGCTCGAGTCCGAGTTCGGCGTGAAGGCCGCCGCCGAGCCCGCCCCCGCCGCGCGGCGGGAGAC
>CALFYQ010000367.1 GCA_937952085.1 uncultured Paracoccaceae bacterium
GTCGTTCGCCGCCTTCCGCGCGACGCGCTCGGCAAGCTCCTCCACCCGCTGGTCGGAGCGGCGGTCCCGCTTCGGGGCGCCGTCGAGCGCGGCGTCGATGCGCGCGGCGATCAGCGCCGCGAGGTCTTCGCCGCGGGCCGTCTTCGGCGCGCCGCGGACCTTCACCTGCGGGTCGGCGAAAAGCTCTCCCAATTCGTCGAGGACGATGGCGACGGAGACGTGTCCCTGCCGCGCCATTTTCAGCCGCTCGCGGATCACCCCGTCCAGCGCGCCGACCAGCACCTCTCCGTCGAGATAGGTCTTGCCGGTCTCGACATGGGTGAGGATGCGCGGGTCGTTGAGGTCGAGCCCGACCATCGCGCCGTTGGTGGCGACGAGGCTCCGCGCGCCCCAGCCCTCGGCCAGTTCGGCATGCTCCACGAGGTGCCGGTGCTCGCCGTGGATCGGGATCGAGACCTTGGGGCGGAGCGCCTTGTAGATCCGCTCGATCTCCTCGCGCTTGCCGTGGCCGGAGACATGGATCGGCTCCATGTCGTCGTCGATGACATGGACGCCCTGCTCGGAGAGCCGGTTGTAGATCGAATAGACGCCCCGCTCGTTGCCGGGGATCGTCTTTGACGAGAAGAGCACGAGATCGCCCTCGGTCAGCCGCACCGTCGGGTGCGAGCCGTCGGCGATCCGCGCCAGCGCGGCGCGGCCTTCGCCCTGCGAGCCGGTGACGAGGTAGAAGAGGTTCTCGCGCGGTATGTCCCGCGCCCGGTCGTCCGGCACCACCTTGGGGAAACCCTTCAGCGCGCCGGTCTCCACCGCCGTCTCGATCATCCGGCTCATCGCGCGGCCGGCGATGACGACGGAACGGCCGCATTCGGTGGCGACCTCGGCCAGCGTCTTCAGCCGGCCGATATTCGAGGCGAAGGTGGTGGCGGCGACGGCGCCGCTTGCGCCGGAGATCAGCCGCTTCAGCACCGGGCGGAGCGGATGCTCGGAGCCCGACTCTCCTTCCTCGAAGATGTTGGTGGAGTCGCAGGTGATGGCCAGGAGGCCCTCGTCGCCGATCTGCTTCAGCCGGTCCATGTCGGTCGGCTGGCCGATCACCGGGTTCGGGTCGAGCTTGAAGTCGCCGGTATGGACGATCCGCCCCGCCGGCGTCTCGATCAGCAGCATCGCCGGGTCGGGGATCGAATGGGTGACGGGCAGGAAGGAGACGCGGAACGGCCCCGCCTCCACCGGCTCATCCCATTTCGCGATGCGGATCCCCTGCCCCGGCAGGCCGAGCTCGCCGAGCTTCCGCCGCACGATCTCGGCGGTGAAGCGCGGCGCGACGATGGTCTTCGCCTTCAGCCGCGGCCAGAGCCGGCCGATCGCGCCGACATGATCCTCATGCGCGTGGGTGACGAAGAGCGCCTCGAGCCGGTCGCCGAGGCTTTCGGCGAAGGCGATGTCGGGCATCACCAGGTCGACGCCGGGCGACGAGTCCATGTCGCCGAAATTCACGCCGCAATCGACCATGATCCAGCGCCGGTCATCCGCCGGGCCGTGACCGTAAAGATAGCAGTTCATGCCGATCTCGCCGGCGCCGCCGAGGGCGACGTAGACGAGCTTCGCGGTATCTGCAGCCATTAAGTCCTGTTTTCCTTGTAGATCCGGAGGAGGCCACGCATCGTCAGCTCACCATCCACATGATCGATCGCGGTCGTGCCCTCGGCCATCAGGGGCGAGAGGCCGCCGGTCGCGATCACCTTCATCGGCGCGCCGACCTCTTCGGCGACGCGCTTGCAGACGCCCTCGACCAGCGAGACATAGCCCCAGTAGACGCCGGACTGCATGCAGCTTTCGGTGTCGAGGCCGACGACCTGCTGCGGCTTCGCCACGTCCACGTTGGGGAGCTTCGCCGCCGCCTCATGGAGGGCCTTCAGCGAGAGATTGATGCCCGGCACGATGAGGCCGCCGGCATAGGCGCCCTCGAAATCCACCACGTCGAAGGTGGTGGCGGTGCCGAAATCAACGACGATCAGGTTCGGCCCGTAGGTGGTGAAGGCGCCGACCGTGTTCACCAGCCGGTCAGCGCCCACCTCGCGCTCGCGCTTCACCTTCACCTTCACGCCGAGTCGGCATTCGGAAGAGCCGACGACGAGCGGCTCGCACTTGAAAAAGCCCCGGCAGAGCTTCTTCAGGTTGAAGAGGGTCTGCGGCACCACGGTGGCGATGATCGCATCCTCGATATCGTCGAGGGCGACGCCGTAGTGGTCGAGGAGCCGGTTCAGCCAGACGAAATACTCGTCCGCCGTGCGCGGCCCGTAGGTCGAGGCGCGCATCTGCGCCACCGTCGTCTCGCCGTCATAGACCGCGAAGACGGTGTTGGTGTTGCCGGCGTCGATGGCGAGGAGCATGAGCCGCCCCCTTCAGCGGAAGTAGATGTCGGCCGCGTGCACGCGCCGCGCGCCGTTCGCGGTTCTTAGGACGAGCGCGCCCTCCGCGTCCACGTCCTCGAAAAGGCCGGTCAGCGTCTCCTGCGGGAGACGCGCCTCGATGGTCTCGCCGAGCTTGGCGGCGCGGGCGAGCCAGGCGGCGCGGAGCGGTGCGAAGCCCTCCGCGTCGAACCGGGCGGACCAGCGGGCGAAGGCCGCGGCGAGGCCGGCGAGCGCGTGCTCGAAAGGGACCCGGCGCCCCGTCTCGGCGAAGAGGTCGGTCGGCGGGTGCGCCGCGGCCGGGTCGCCCGCCGGATGCGCGACGAGGTTGACGCCGCAGCCGACCGCCAGCCAGTCCATCGCCGGCCCGGCGCCCGAACCTTCGAGTAGGATGCCGGAGGCCTTGCCGCCGTTCAGCAATACGTCGTTCGGCCATTTGAGCGCGGGCTCGGCCCCCACGCTTTCGAAAAGCTCGGCGATCGAAAGCGCGGCGGCGAAGGAGAGGAGCGAGGCGGCCGCCGCGCCCGTCCTTGGCTGGAGGAGGAGCGTGGCGTAGAGGTTGCCCTCCGCCTCGCTCCAGGTGCGCCCACCCCGGCC
>CALFYQ010000368.1 GCA_937952085.1 uncultured Paracoccaceae bacterium
GCGAGGACGCCTGCCCGCCGCACGCCATTGCGCCCGACAAGCGGCTCGTCCGGGGCGAGACCAAATGGTACGTCGAATTCGACAAGTGCCTGCCCTTCTTCAATGAGACGCAGGGCTGCGCGATCTGCCTCGCGGTCTGCCCCTGGTCCCGCCCCGGCGCGGGCCTCAATCTGGCGGCGAAGCTGGCCCGCCGGCGGGCCCGGTCGGAGGCCTAGAGCGGAGCGGAAGATGAAGACTCCCATCGTCAGCCAGCCGGGAAGCGGGGAGCCGAACGACGCCTTCGGCCTCCACCGATGGTTCCGGGTGAGCGCCGCCTCGACGGGCGGCGCATTCTGCCTATTCGAGGAGGAGATTCCCGAAGGCGCCGGCCCGCCCCTCCACATCCATCACGAGGAGTGGGAGCTTTTCGCCGTCCTCTCAGGGCAGGTGAAGTTCCGTTGCGAGGCGGCGGAGGTGATCGCCGGGCCCGGCTGGTCGGTGGCGATCCCGCCCGGCGCGCGGCACGCGTTCCGTGGCATGGGGCCCGGGGCGGCGCGGGTCGCCGTCACGCTGACGCCGGGCGGCGGCGAGGGGTTCTTCCGCGACGTGGTCGCCGAAGGACTGCGCCCGCCCACCGACATGGCGCGGATCGTCGAGATCGCGGCGCGCTACGGCCTCGAATTCGTCGGCCCGCCCATCGACTAGGCGAATTGGAAGCGGCTTGTTAACCGGAATGGGCGATGGAGCGGACCAGAGCGCTCCATGGTCTCAATCGACACGAAATCCGTCATCCTCGTCGCCGGCGCGACCGTCGGGATCGCGCTCTTTCTGGGGCTGGCGCTGTCGCGCGCCCGGCGCGATGACATCGCCGTCGGTTGGCTGAACGGCGCGAATCTTTGCTACCTCGTCGCGGTGATGGCCCTCATCGCCCGGCCGCCATTGCCGTTCGCGCTGTCGACGATACTGACGATCGTCGGCGCCTATCTCGGGATCACGCTCTCGTTTATCGCGTTTCTTCGCGCGGAGGATCGGCGCCCGCCCTACAAGGGCCTCCTGCTCGTCGGCGCACTCTCGATCGCGGCTCAATGCATCTTTTCGGAGCTTGTCGTAAGCGAGGCGCCGCTTGTTCTGACATCGTCCGTCGTCAACAGCGCGGTCACGTTCTGGATGGCGCGAACCGTCTGGCGTCTGCTGCGAAGGCGCGGCCGAGAGATCGCCGTGCTCGTCAGCCTGCCGTTCGCGGCGATCTGCGGAAGCTATTTCCTTCGGCTGCTATCGCTCGCCTTCCTTCCGCTCGATGTCACGCTGACCCTGACGGTGGTGATCGTCGCGGTGCTGGCCTGGTCCTCGATCATACTTGCGCTCGGGCTCGTCGCGCTGAGGGAGCGGCAAGCCCAGCGCGCGCTGAAAGGGGCGCTGGCGCGCGCCGAAGCCGCGTCCGAGGCGAAATCGCGCTTCCTCCACGCGATGAGCCACGAGCTACGCACGCCGCTCAACGCCGTGATGGGGCTGTCCGAGTTGATGCGGACCGAGGCGATCGGCGCGATGCCCGACGGCTATCGCCGCTTCTCGCACGAGATTCACCGCAACGGCGCGCGGCTTCTCGAACTCGTTTCAGACCTTCTGGACATCGCGGACGTGTCGCGCGGCGCGATCCGGCTCGACGAGACGGAAGTGGACCTCCACGCCCTCCTGCGAGAGGTCGGCGCGCGCTACGAGGCGGCGGCGGCGAAGCGTGGCGTCGCCTATTCGGCGCGCGTCGAGCCCGGCGCGCCGCAGAAGGTCCGCGCGGACGGCGCACGGCTTGGCAACATGCTTTCCCACCTGGTCGGCAACGCGGTGAAATACGCGCCAGAGAACGGGCGGGTGGCGGTTCGCCTCCGGCGCGGCGCGAATGGCGGCGCGCGGTTCAGCGTGAAGGATGACGGGCCCGGCCTCTCGGAAAAGGAAATCGCCGTCGCGCTCGAACTGTTCGGGCGGATCGGCGGCGTGGACGATCCGGCGTCGGGCGCCGGCGTCGGCCTGACGCTGGCCGCGGAAATCGCCAGGGCGCACGGCTCCCCGCTCCGGATCAAGAGCGGGAAGGGAGCCGGCGCCTCGATCTCCGTCGCCCTGCCCGCGGCGCGAACCTCGCCCGAGACCGAACCGCTTCAGCCGACGAGGGCGGCGTAGGCCATGGTCTGCAGGTCGTAGCTGGCGCCCGGCCAGTCGAAATTCTGCGCCATCAGCACCGCGAACATTTCCGAGGCCGGGTCCACCGTGAACCAGGTCTCAGCGGCGCCGGACCAGCCGAACGCGCCCGGCCGGCTCACCATCGTCCCCGCCGGCAGGCTGACCGCGAAGCCGAGGCCGAAGCCCTGCCCCTCGAGGCCCGGCCCGATCGCACCTGGCGGCGCCTCGATGGCGAGCGGCGCCAGCGGCGCGACATGGTTCCGCGTGGCGTGCTGGATCACCGCCGGCGCGAGAAGGCGCGGCGCGCCGGCGCCCCGCGCGTCGAGCAGGAGCGCGCGGGCGAATTTGGCGTAGTCGGCGAGGGTGGAGAAAAGCCCGTGGCCGCCGCGGGCGAAGCCGGGCTCGTCGAACGGGTAGCTCTTCGCGAGATCCTTCGCCGAGATCAGGCCGCCCGGCCCGCCGCCCTTCACCGGCGGCAGCTTCGCGCCGGCCTCTGCGCCCGGATGATAGGTGGTGGAGCCCATGCCGAGCGGGCCGGTCACCCGCGCGGCGACGATCTCGCCGAGCGGCTTGCCCTCGACCTCCTCGATGAGCGCGCCGAGGACGTCCGTCGCGACCGAATAGCGCCAGCGCGCCCCCGGCTCGAACTGGAGCGGGATCGCCGCGATCTTCCTCACGTCGTCGCGGAGCGGCGCCGCGCCATCGGCATGGACCTTCGCGCCGTTCAGCATCGCGCCCGTGGCGTCGGCGAGGAAGCCGTAGGAAAGGCCGGCCGTGTGGGTGAGGAGGTGCCAGACGGTGATCTTCGTGGAGGCGCGCTGCGGCCCCTTCGCGGTGAAGACGAGCGGCGCCTCGAATTCCGGCAGCCAGCGGGAGATCGGGTGATAAAGCTGGAGCTTGCCCTCTTCGAGAAGCTGGAGCGCGACGACCGAGACGATCGGCTTCGTCATCGAGTAGATGCGAAAGAGCGACGCGGCGACGCCGGTCCGCGCCTCATGAACGATCCCGGAGGAATCGCCCACCGCCCATTCGAGCCTCTCGTAGTCCCCCGCCGCGACGCGCCCCGCGAGATGCGCGTCGAGCCGGGCGAGCCGGCCCTTGTCGAAGCGCGCGCTCACGCGGCGAGCCGCGCCTTGGCCGCCGCGTATTCGGCGGCGAGCCGGTCGACCAGTTCGGCGGTGGTCTGCACCTTGTCGACCACGCCGACGCCCTGGCCGCAGCCCCAGATGTCCCGCCAGGCCTTGGTCGTGCCGGAGCCGAAGTTCATCTTGGTCACGTCGCCTTCGGGCAGGTTGTCCGGGTCGAGCCCGGCTTTGACGATGCTCTGCCGAAGATAGTTGCCGTGAACCCCGGTGAAGAGGCTGGAATAGACGATCTGCTCGCCATTCGCCTCGACGATGGCCTGCTTGTAGTCGTCGCTCGCCCGCGCCTCCTCCGTGGCGATGAAGGGCGAGCCGATATAGGCGAGGTCCGCTCCCATCGCCTGCGCGGCGAGCACCGCGCCCCCGGTGGCGATGGCGCCGGATAGAAGCAGCGGCCCGTCGAACCAGGCGCGGATCATCGAGACGAGCGCGAAGGGCGAGAGCCGGCCGGCATGGCCGCCCGCGCCCCAGGCCACGGCGATCAGCCCGTCCGCGCCCTTCTCGATCGCCTTCTTGGCGAAGGCGTCGTTGATGACGTCATGGAGCGTGATGCCGCCGACCGAATGCATCGCGTCGTTCACCTCCTGCCGCGCGCCGAGCGAGGTGATGGTGATCGGCACCTTGTATTTCACGCACATCTCGATGTCGTGCATGAGCCGGTCGTTGGAGCGGTGGACGATCTGGTTGATCGCGAAGGGCGCGGCAGGGCGATCCGGGTGCGCCTGGTTCCAGCGGTCGATCCCCTCCGTGATCTCCTTCAGCCATTCCTCGAGCTGCTCGGCCGGCCGGGCGTTCAGCGCCGGCATCGAGCCGACGATCCCGGCGCAGCACTGCGCCACGACCAGCTTCGGGTTCGAGATGATGAAGAGCGGGGACCCCACGAC
This sequence comes from uncultured Paracoccaceae bacterium, assembly GCA_937952085.1. Lineage (GTDB taxonomy): Bacteria > Pseudomonadota > Alphaproteobacteria > Rhodobacterales > Rhodobacteraceae > Pikeienuella. Next base: position 4,178 of record CALFYQ010000368.1, read on the forward strand.
GGGAATGCGCAGGGACTGGAGAAGCGGCGGCAGCGCCATGTCGTTTCCTCGGGTCTCGTTATGCGGGTGGAACGCTAGACCCGGCGCGCCCGGCGCGAAAGGGGCCGCGCGGGGGTGACGCAGCGTCGGGGCGAAGGGGCGGCCGGCTTCAGGCGCGAAGGGCCGCGAGGTGGCGCGCGAAGTCGGGCGTCGCCATCAGCGCCTTGCAGCGCGCGAAGCGCCCGTCCGAATAGGCGCGGAAGTCGTCGGCCGGGTTGCCGTTGGCGAGCTGGATGAGGCCCCAGAGCGTCCAGAGGAGGTCGCACATCGCCTTGTAGATCACCATCCGCGCATGGTCCTCCGGCTTCGGCGCCCCGCCGAAATAGGCGGCGAGCATCTCGCGGTCCTGCGCCTCGTCGAAGCCGCCCTCGACGGAGAGATCGCCGAGATCCCACATCGGGTCGTTCATGCCGGAATATTCCCAATCGACGATCCACATCCGCGCGCCGTCGTCGAGGAAGTTCTCGCATAGCGGGTCGCAGTGGCAGGGAGCGGAAGGGAGCGGCCGGGCGCTGAGCGCGGCGCGGATCGTCGCCGCCTCGGCGACGACATCGTGATAGCCCTCTGGCAGCGCCACGTCCTTGCCGGAGAGGACGCCGAGATAGCTCTCGATCATCGCGAAAAGCTCGAAGGTGAAGGGAAAGGCCTCGCCGGCGGCGTGGAGCCGGGCGAAGGCGGCGCCGGCGCGGCCGGGGCTGCCGGGGCGGGCGCGGAACGCCTCCGGCGACATCGTCTCGGCACCCTCGACGAAGCGCGTCGCCATCACCCCGGTCTCCGCGTCGGCGTGGATCACCTCGGGCGAGACGCCGGCCCGCGCGGCGATGCGGGCGGCGGCGGCCTCGTTCCGCCGGTCGATATATTCCTCGGTCCCCTCGCCCGGCAGGCGGACGACGTAAGGTCCATAGCGGTAGACCCGGTTGGTGAGCCCGCCGAGGCGCTCGGGCGTCGCCGCCACGGCGGCGAGCGCCGGGATGGCGGCGGCGAGGGCGCGGATATCGTCGGTCATCGCGGGCGCTCCGGTTTTCTCGTTCCCCTCCATTTCACGGCCGCGACGCAATGGCTATCCTCCGGTTCCGATGAGCAAAGGAGCGGCGCATGGCGCGCGGGGCGCATGACGGCCATCTCGGATCGGTCTACGCCGCCAGCGGCGCGGACGAGATCGCGCAAGGCTACGACGCCTGGGCCGAAAGCTACGAGGCCGACATGGCGAAGGCCGGCTACCGGCACCCGGCGGTCTGCCTCGCGCTCTTGGCGCGGCGCCTGGAGCGGGGCGCGGCGCCGCTCCTCGACGCGGGCTGCGGCACCGGGCTCCTCGGCGCCTGGCTCGGCCTCGTCAGCTATCCCGTGGTGGACGGGCTCGACCTCTCCGAGGGCATGCTCGCCGTCGCGGCGCGAAAGGGCTGCTACCGGGCGCTCCACCGGCTCGCCCTCGGCGGCGCCTTGCCCTTCGCCGACGGCGCCTATGCCGGGATCGTCTCCGCCGGCGTCTTCACCACCGGCCATGTCGGCGCGGAGGCGCTGGATGAACTGGCGCGGATCTGCCGGCCGGGCGGCGCCTTCGTCCTCACCGTCAAGACGCCGATCTGGGCGGACGGCTTCGCCGATGCGGCCGCGCGCGTCGGCTTCGCGCTCGACGAGGCGACCGAGCCCTATGTCTCGATGCCGGGCGAGGAGGGGACGATCCCCTCCCTCGCGGCGGTCTTCCGCCGGGGCTGATCGCAGGCGTCAGGCGCGGACGGCCCTGCCCTCCGGGTCGTAGGGCGGCTCCAGCGTGATCGTGGCCGGCAGCGTCTCGCCGGCGACGACAAGCTCGTAGCGGCCTGAGAGGAGATAATCCCGGTCAACGCCCGCCGGGTTTCGCACGTAGCCGTAACCGATGGGTTTCCCGAGCGTGTAGCCGTAGCCGCCCGAGGTGAGGTAGCCCGCCGGCGCGCCGTCCCGGAGGATCGTCTCCCGCCCGACCAGCACCGCCTCCGGGTCGTCCAGCAGGAAGCCGGCGAGGCGCTTCGTCAGCGGCGCCTCGGCCGCCTTCGCCAGCGCCTCGCGGCCGAGGAAGGGGATGTTCGACTTCATCTTCACCGCCCAGCCGAGCCCCGCCTCGAAGGGCGTGTCGCCCGGCGTGATGTCCGCCGCCCAGGCCCGATAGGCCTTTTCGAGCCGGAGCGACTCGATGGCGCGGTATCCGGCGGGGCGGATGTCATGCCCCGCGCCGGCCTCCATCAGCGCGTCATAGACCGCGGCGAGATCGCCGATGGGGACGTGAAGCTCCCAGCCGAGTTCGCCGACATAGGTGATGCGGAGCGCGCGAATGGCCCGGTCCGCCACACGAATCTCGCGGACATGGGCGAAGGGGAAGGCGGCGGCGGAGACGTCATCCGTCGTCACCGCCGCGAGCACATCGCGCGCCCGCGGCCCCATCAGCGTGAGCGCGCCCCATTCTTCGGTGACGTCCGCGATCCGCGCGTCGCCCTTCAGGTGGTCGGCGATCCAGCCGAAATCGTGGGTGCGGAACCCGGTGCCGGTGACGAGGTAGTAGCGGTCTTCCGCCAGCCGGGCGACCGTCAAGTCCGCCTCGATCCCGCCCCGCGAGTTCAGAAGCTGGGTGTAGGCGATCCGCCCCGGCGCCCGCGTCACATCATTGGCGCAGATCCAGGAGAGCGCCTCGGCGGCGCCCGCGCCCGTCACCTCGTATTTCGCGAAGGAGGTCTGATCGAAGACCGAGACGGCGCGGCGGGTATGGGCGTGCTCCTCCCCCACCGCGGCGAACCAGTTCTGCCGGCCCATCGAATAGACGTCGCGCGCCTCCCTGCCCTCCCGCGCGAACCAGTTCGGACGCTCCCAGCCGAGCTTCGAGCCGAAGACGGCGCCCGCCGCCTTCAGCCGCCCGTAGAGCGGCGAGACGATGCGCGGCCGGCCGCTCTCGTATTCCTCGTGCGGGAACGCGACGGTGTAATGCTTGCCATAGGCTTCCGCCGTCCGCTCCGCCACCCAGTTCCGGTCGGCGTGGAGCCCGGAGAAGCGGCGGATGTCCACCGACCAGAGGTCGAGCGGGGCCTCCCCCTTGATCGCCCATTCCGCCAGCACCCAGCCCGCGCCGCCGCCGCTGGCGATGCCGAAGGCGTTGAAGCCGGCGCCGACGAACATGTTCGGGCATTCATTGGCGCGGCCGAGGATGAAGTTGCCGTCGGGCGTGAAGCTTTCCGCGCCGTTGATCATCTGCTTCACGCCGGTCTCGGCGAGAGCCGGCACGCGGGTGATGGCCTGCTCCATGTGCTGGGCGAAATGGTCGTAATCGTCTCCGAAGAGGCGGAACTCCCAGTCGTCCGGAACGTCCTCCAGCGTCCAGAGCTGCGGGTTCGGCTCATAGCCGCCCATGACGAGGCCGCCGACCTCCTCCTTGAAATAGATGCGCCGGTCCGGGTCGCGCAGCGTCGGCGCGTCGGAGGCGAGGCCGGGGATGCGGTCGGTGACGATGTACTGGTGCTTCACCGGCTGGAGCGGGACGACCACGCCCGCCATCGCGCCGACCTGCCGCGCCCACTGGCCGGCGCAGTTCACCACCATTTCGCAGGCGACGGTTCCTTCCGTGGTGCGGACGCCGGTGATCCGCGCGCCGTCCCGCTCGAAGCCGGTGACGCGGACGCCCTCGCGGATCTTCGCGCCGTGCATCCGCGCGCCCTTGGCGAGGCTCTGGGTGATGTCGGCCGGGTTCGCCTGCCCGTCGGTCGGCAGCCATGAGGCGCCTATGAGGTCCGACGTCTCCATCAGCGGCCACATCCGCTTCACCTCGTCGGGCCCGATCAGCGCCATCTCCATGCCGAACGACCGCGCCGTGGTGGCGAGGCGCTTGTACTCGGTCCAGCGGTCGGGCGTGGTGGCGAGCCTGAGGCACCCGGTCATCTTCCAGCCGGTCTCGAGCCCCGTCTCCTCGTCGAGCCGCTTGTAGAGCTCGACCGAATATTTGAGCACCCGCGTGATCGCTGCGGAGGAGCGGAGCTGCCCGACGAGGCCGGCGGCGTGCCAGGTGGAGCCGGAGCTGAGCTTCCCCTGTTCGAGCAGCAGCACGTCCGCCTTGTGGTCCCGCGCCAGGTGATAGGCGGTGGAGCAGCCGATGATGCCGCCGCCGATGACGACTACCTGAGCGTGCGAGGGAAGGGTCATGCGATGGCTCCGAATTCCCGCCGGTAGCGGCCGAGCGCGACCTCCAGCCGCTCGACGTTCTCGGCCGCATAGGCGTCGAAGTCGACGCCTTCGGTGGTGAGGTTCATCTCCGAGACCATCGCCCACATCGCCTCGCGCACCAGCGCGACGCATTGCATCGCGGCGAAGGCGCGGCGGAAGGCGCGGTCGGGCGCGTGGCCGAGATAGGCGGAGACGAGCCGTTCCGCCTCGTCCTCCGCCATCTCCACATTGGCGGCGGCGCCGGCGAGATCGAACATCGCGGTGCCGTAGCCGGCATATTCGAAGTCGATCAGCAGGGGCCGTTCGCCGTCGCCGATGAAATTGGCCGGCAGAAGGTCATGGTGGCCATAGACGATGGGCATCGGAACCTGCGCCGCCTCAAGCTCGGCCGCGAGGGCGAGAAAGCGGGGCGCATGGCGCGCATGTTTCGAGCCGGCGATCTGCCGGGCGTAGTCCCGGATGATGTGGAAAGGCCAGAAGATGTAGGCGGGGCCGGAAACCTCGGCCGGCATGCCGGCGTGGAAATCGCGGAGGAGCGCCGCCACGGCCTCGGGCGCCGCGCGCACGTCCTCCGCCGCCCAGGTGCGGCCCTCGACCCAGGCGGTGACCATCACCCCGGGCGCGGCGTGTTCGACCGCCGGCGCGAGGCCGAGCGCATGGGCGGCGCGGGCCGACATCGCCTCCCGCGCCCGGTCGACGAAGTGGAACGGATAATCCGCGCCGAAGCGGACGACATGAGCGCCCGCCTCGTCCGTCACCTTCCAGATCTCGTTCGAGAGCCCGCCGGAGAGCGGCTCCGCCGCCCATGCCCCGCGCCAGCAGGGCAGCGCGCCGATCGCCTCACGCCCCATGCGCCCCTCCCCCCGCGAGGCCGAGCCGCGCACGCATGCGCGCCGCGCCCGCCTGGATCAGCCGGTCCGCAATGATGGCGATGAAGGCGACGCAAAGCCCGGAGACGAGCCCCGCCCCCGCATTCGCCTTGGTCAGCGCGATGTAGACCTCCTGCCCCAGATCCCGCGTGCCGACGAGCGCGGTGATCACCAGCATCGAGAGCGCGAACATGATGGTCTGGTTGAGCCCGAGCATGATCTCCGGCAGCGCCAGCTTCAGCTTGATCCGCCGAAGGATCTGCCCCTCGGCGCAGCCCATCGCCCGGCCGGCCTCGACCAGCCTCGGATCGACGCCGTGGAGGCCGAGCACCGTGTAGCGGATCGCCGGCACGACCGAATAGGCGACGACCGCGAGCATGGCGGTGAAGTCTCCGACCCGGAAGAGCATCACCGCCGGCATGAGATAGACGAAGGACGGCAGCGTCTGGAGCGTGTCCACCGCCGCCTTCACGCCGGTCCAGAGCCAGGCCCGCTCCGCCGCGACGACGCCGATGGGCACGCCGATCAGCATCGCGAAAAGAACCGAGACGCCGCAGAGATAGACGGTCGTCATCGCCTGATCCCATAGCCCGGTGAAGGCGATCAACACGGTCAGCCCCGCGGTCAGCGCGCCGAGCCGCGGCCCGCCGAGGCGCCAGCCGGCGAAGCCGAGGAGCGCGGCGACGCCGAGCCAGGGGAGGCCGATCAGAAACCGCTTCACCGGGATCATCAGGTTGAGGAGAAGCGCGGTCTTCACCGCCTCCAGCGTGTCGAAGAAGGTGACGTTGATCTCCTGCATCACGCGGGACCAGAAATCGCCGCTCGAAAGCCGCCACGCCTCCGGGAAGGCGCCCGCCGCAGGCCAGATCGCGCCCGCGAGCGTGCTGAGCGCCAGGATCGCCACGGCTGCGGTGAGCCAGGGGTGGCGGGAGAGCCAGGTCGGGCCGGTCCTCGGCGCCAGATCCAGTCGAGCGAAGCCCTGGCTCAGCCGGTCCATCGCCACGGCGAGCGCGACGATGCAGAACCCCGCCTCGAGGCCGGCGCCGAAATCGAGCCGCCGGAGCGCCGCGAGGACGTCGAAGCCGAGCCCGCCCGCGCCGATCATCGAGGCGATGATCACCATGTTGAGCGAAAGCATGATGACCTGGTTCGCGCCGAGAAGGAGCGCGTCCTTCGCCGCGGGGATCATCACCCGCCAGGTCATCTGCCGGTTCGAGCAGCCGATCATCCGCCCGAGATCGACGATCTCCGTCGGCACCCGCGCCAGCGCCAGCAGCGTCACCCGAACCATCGGCGGCATGGCGTAGATCAGCGTGGCGACGATGGCGGCGACCGGCCCGAACCCGAAAAGGATCAGGATCGGCACGAGATAGGCGAAGACCGGGATCGTCTGCATCAGGTCGAGCACGGGCGCGATGGCGCGGGCGAACCAGGGCGCGCGATGCGCCAGGATCCCGAGCGCGAGCCCGCCGGCGACGCCGAGGGGAACCGCGATGACGATCGAGGCGAGCGTCAGCATCGCGCTCTCCCAGCGGCCGAGCGCGGCGATGAAGCCGAAACAGGCGGCGACGAGGAGCGATAGCCGCCAGCCGCCGGCGCGATGGCCGAGCACCGCCGCGAGGCCGATCACCCCGATCCAGGAAAGCGGCGGCAAGCCCATCTCCGGCCAGCCCGCGGAGAGCAGCGCGAGGACGAGCCGATAGGGCGCGTCGAGGAGCGCCGAGACGAACCGGGTCAGCTCCGCGAAAGTGAAGAGCCCGAAGCTGGCGTCGTTCAGCAGCCATTTGACGAACTGGTTGAGCCAGCCGGCGAAGGGCGCCCGCCAGGCCCGCGGCAGATCGAACGCCCAGGGGAGGAGGGCGGCGCCCCAGCTTGCGAAGGCGAGGAAGGCGCCGAGCGCGAGCGCCCGGCCGAGCCCCCTCCCGCGCGGCGCGGGCGCCGGATGTGCGGCCGCCGTCATTCGATCAGCCCTGAAGCATGATCTCGACGACCGCGCCGCGGTGTAGATGCCCGACGGTGCGGCCCTCCGCATCGGTCACCGCCACCTCCTCCGCGCCGTCGAGGAAGGCGGGGGCCGCATCGGCGACGGTCGCGGTCTCGGGGAGGCTACGCGCCGGGGCCGGCCCCTCCGCCGGGCGCATCAGCGAGCGAAGCCGCGCCACCTTCGCGCGCGGCACGGCGCGGGTGAACTCCTCCACGTAGGGCGTCGCGGGGGAGAGGACGATGTCCTCGGGCGTTCCCACCTGCTCGATCGCGCCGTCCTTCATCACCGCGATCCGGTCGGCGAGGCGGATCGCCTCGTCGAAATCGTGGGTGATGAAGACGATGGTCTTGTGGAGCATCTTCTGGAGCCGCAGGAACTCGTCCTGCATCTCCCGCCGGATGAGCGGGTCGAGCGCCGAGAACGGCTCGTCGAGGAACCAGAGCTCCGGGTCCGCCGCGAGGCTCCGGGCGATGCCGACGCGCTGCTGCTGGCCGCCCGAAAGCTCCCGCGGATAGGCGCCTTCCCGGCCTTCGAGCCCGACCAGCGCCACCATCTTCGCGGCGCGCGCCATTCGCTCCCCTCGCGCCACCCCCTGCACTTCGAGCGGGAAGGCCACGTTCTCGACCACCGACATGTGCGGCAGGAGGGCGAAGTGCTGAAACACCATGCCCATCCGGTGCCGGCGGATCTGCGTGATCTCCGCCTCGCTCGCCGCCAGAAGATCCCGCCCGTCGAACAGGATCTCCCCGGCCGTCGGCTCGATCAGCCGGGAGAGGCAGCGCACGAGCGTCGACTTGCCCGAGCCCGAGAGCCCCATGATGACGAAGATCTCGCCCTCGCGGACCTCGAGATCGACGCCGCGGATCGCACCGACATAGCCGGCGCCGGTCAGCGCCGCGGCGGAAGGCGCGGGGCCGTTCGCGGCCAGCCACGCCTTCGCCCCGGCGCCGAAGAGCTTCCAGACATTGCGGCAGACGAGCCGCGCGGCCCGCCCTGTCGGATCGCTCACGGCAGGGCCTACTTTCCGATCCAGCCCTTCCAGGTCGCCTCGTGCGCCTTCATCCAGTCGGCGACGACGCCGGCGACGGTGGCGCCTTCGAGGTCCACCTTGGTGATCATCGCGCCCATGTCGTCGTTGGTGATGGTGAAGGCCTCGATCGCGGCGGCGGCGCCCGGCCACTTGTCCTTCACGCCGGCCCAGCCGACCTTCCAGATCTCGCCGAAGGGCTTGCCGCAATCATAGGCCATGTCGGCGTTCGAGCCCCAGGCCGGATCGTTGTAGCAATCGGCCGTGTACTCCGGGAACTCGACCCATTCGCCCTGATACTTCGCCGGCGCCCAGTGCGGCGCGTAGACCCAGAGCATGATCGGCGCCTTCCGCTGCACCGCGCTTTCGAGCTCGGCGAAGAGCGCGGCGTCGGTGCCGGCGTGGATCACCTCGAAGGGAAGATCGAGCGCCTCGACCCGCTCGTCGTCGAAGCCGCCCCAGGTGACGGGGCCGCCGAGATAGCGGCCCTTCGGCGCCGTCTCGGGCGCCGAGAAGGCCTCGGCGCAGGCCGGCTCCAGAAGCGCCTTCCAGTCCGGCAGGCCCGGGCAGCGCTCCTTCATGTAGAGCGGGTACCACCACTCTTCCTTCGCCTTCATGCCGGTCGGGCCGAAGACGACGACCTTGCCGGTCGCGGTGGCGGCGTCCATCGCCTCCCGGCCCGTCGTCTCCCACATCTCCATGGCGACGTGGAGATCGCCAGTCTCCAGCCCGGCGAATTGCGCCAGGTAGTCGGCCTGGACGTATTCGACGTTGTAGCCGGCCGCCTTCAGCACCTCGCCCATCAGCTCGGTGGTGATGAGCTGGCCGGTCCAGTCATGCAGCGTCAGCCGGATCGGATCGGTCGATTCCTGCGCCAGCGCGGGCAGCGCGGCGAAGCACGCCGCGGCCGCGGCCAGGTTGCGGACATATCGGTTCTTCATCTCGCCAGACCCCCTGTCGTTTCCCGGCCCCGCGCTGCTGGCGCCCTGTCTCTCGCGCGGGACGGATTGCTTTCGCGGGCGCCGTAGATGGGCCGAGTAACGGACAGGCTCGGATTCGAGTCAAATGCGCATTTCCGGGTTTTGCCTTCCGCCGGCGGGATTTGCCGGGCGCGGCCCGTGGTCCGCGCGCCTCACGGCGCCGTGGCTTCGGGCAGTAACACGGCGCGGTGGCGCGCCCCAAGGAAGCTGAGCGGAGCCCCCCCTGCCCCGTGGCGCCGCGGCGCAGGTCGCGCTAGATTCCGTTTCGATGATGCGCCTCCCGATCCTCCTCTTCGTCCTCCTCCTCCCTGCCGTCGCTTCCGCGGCGCCGGCGGCGAAGACGCTGTTCGGCGCCAAGGCGGCGCCGGCGGCCTCGCTCGCCCCCGCCTCCTACGGCTCCTACGCCAGGGGCTGCCTCGCGGGCGCCGCGCGGCTACCGGAGACCGGCCCCTCCTGGCAGGCGATGCGGCTCGAGCGGAACCGCAACTGGGGGCGGCCTGAGCTTGTCGCCTTCGTCGAGCGGCTCGGCGCGGCGGCGCAGGCGATCGGCTGGCCCGGCCTTCTCGTCGGCGACCTCAGCCAGCCGCGCGGCGGGCCCATGGCCTCGGGCCACGCCTCGCACCAGATCGGCCTCGACGCCGACATCTGGCTCCGCCCCGGCTTCGCGCGGGAGCTGAGCTTCACGGAGCGGAAGGAGATTTCCTCCTTCACCGTCACCCGACCCGACCAGCTTTCGGTCAACGAAAGCTGGACGCCCGAACACATGGCGCTGATCCGCGCCGCGGCGGAGGACCCGGCGGTTGCGCGCCTCTTCGTCCACGCCGCGATCAAGGACCGGATGTGCAGGGACGCCGGGGCGGATCGCGACTGGCTGCGCAAGGTGCGCCCCTGGTGGGGCCACAACGCGCATTTCCACGTGCGGCTCGCCTGCCCCGACGCGGCCTCGGGCTGCGTAGATCAGGACCCGCCGCCGCCCGGCGACGGCTGCGACGCGTCGCTCGCCTGGTGGTTCTCCGACGAGGCGCTCAAGCCGAAGCCGGATCCGAACGCGCCGAAACCGAAGCCCGCCCTCACCCTCGCCGACCTGCCCGCCGAATGCGCCCGCGTGCTCGACGCCGAATAGCACCGCTCTTCGCCGCGCTCCTCGTCGCCGCCCCCGCCGCGGCGGCGGAGTGGCGGGCGGTGGAAGTGGAGACGGCGCCGATGGTCTTCGAGGCGCCGGCGGGCGGCGCGCTCGCCTTCCGCGGCGCGCTCGCGCTTCGGTCGCCGGACCCGGAATTCGGCGGGCTTTCCGGCCTCGTGATGACCGGCCCGCGCGCCGGTCTCGCCATCTCCGACGCCGGCCGCTGGGCTCGGTTCGAGCTTCGGATCGAGGCCGGGCGGCTCGTCGGCGTCGAGGCGGTTGCGCTCGCCCCGCTCATCGACGGAAGCGGCAAGCCGCTCGAACGCGGCGGGCGGGACGCGGAATCGCTCGCCCGAGACCCGGAGACCGGCCGCGTCTGGGTCTCCTTCGAGGGCGATTTCCGCATTGCGCGCTATGACGCGCCGCCGGGGCCCGAGGCGGCGGAGCTTCGCGAACCCGAATGGGAGCGCGACTTCGAGATCAACCAGGGGTTCGAGGCGCTGGCGCTCCGCCCCGGCGGCGGCCTCTGGGCGGTGGCGGAGGCCGAACGCGGCGGCGCGCACCAAATCTGGTCGGAGGCGGCGGGAAGCTGGCGCCGCGGCGCCCTTCCGGCCGACCCGCCCTGGCGGCCGACCGGCGCCGATTTCGGCCCGGACGGGCGGCTCTACCTGACAGAGCGGGCCTTTTCGATCTTCGGCGGGTTCCGCTTCCGGCTCCGGCGCTTCGAGGCGGGGGCGGATGCGCTCTCAAGGCCCGAGACGCTGATCGAGCTCGGCGCCGAAACGAAGATCGACAACATCGAGGGCGTGACGCTCTGGACGGAAGACGGGCGCGCCTTCCTCCTCCTCCTCTCGGACGACAATTTTCTGCCGATGCAGCGCAACGTCCTCGCCCTCTTCGAGGTGACGGGCTAGCGCCCGCCGCGCCGCGTTCCTACTCTCCGCAAGGAAGGGAGGCCCCGATGGTCCGATACTCGCTGCTCGATCTCGCGCCGGTGCCCGAAGGCGCGACCGCCGGCGACGCGCTTCAGAACGCGCTCGACCTCGCCCGCCATGCGGAGCGCTGGGGCTATCACCGGTTCTGGATGGCGGAGCATCACAACATGCCCGGCATCGCCAGCGCGGCGACGGCGGTGGCGCTCGCCCATGTCGGCGCCGGCACCTCGACGATCCGCATCGGCGCCGGCGGCGTGATGCTGCCGAACCACGCGCCGCTCGTGATCGCGGAGCAGTTCGGCACGCTCGAGGCGCTCCATCCCGGCCGGGTCGATCTCGGCCTCGGGCGCGCGCCGGGGACGGACGGGGCGACGGCCCGCGCGCTCCGCCTCCGCCATGACGCGCCGGACGAGTTCCCGCAGGACGTGATGGAGCTCATGTCCTATTTCGACGACCTCCACCCCGAGCACCCGATCCGCGCGGTGCCGGGACAGGGCGCGAAAGTGCCGATCTACATTCTCGGCTCCTCGCTCTATGGCGCGCAGATGGCGGCCTATTTCGGCCTGCCCTACGCCTTCGCCTCGCATTTCGCGCCGGCCCTGCTCGACGAGGCGCTCTCGATCTACCGCGCGAATTTCCGCCCCTCGGCGCGGCTCGACGCGCCCTACGCCATCATGGCGGCCGGCCTCGCCGCGGCGGAGACCGACCGGGAGGCGGAATATCACCGCTCCTCGCAGGTCCTCGCCTTCGCCAATCTCCGGCTCGGCCGCCCCGGAAAGCTGCCGCGGCCGGTGGATGACGTCGCCGCCCGCGTGCCGCCGGCGGCATTGGCGCAGGCCGAGGCCGCGCTCGGCTGCGCCGCGGTCGGATCGCCCGCCACGGTGCGCCGGCGGCTCCGCGAGCTGATCGAGGCGCACAAGCCCGACGAGGTGATGCTCACCGGCATGATCCACGACCATGCCGCGCGGCTCCGCTCCTTCGAGATCGGCGCCGAGGCGATGCGGGACCTTGCGGAGTGTGAGCCGGCGGCGGCCTCCTGAGGCGCGCGCTCAGGCGGCGACCAGCCCGCCCTCCCGTTCGAGGAAGGCCACGATATCGGGCACGCCTTCGCCGTGCCGGAGCCGGGTGAAGAGCCAGGGCCGGCCCTTCCGGATCCGCTCCGCGTCCCGCTCCATCACGTCGAGCGAGGCGCCGACATGCGGCGCGAGGTCGGTCTTGTTGATGAGAAGAAGGTCGGAGCGGGTGATGCCGGGCCCGCCCTTCCGCGGAATCTCCTCCCCCGCCGCCACGTCGATGACGTAGATCGTCAGGTCCGCCAGTTCCGGCGAGAAGGTGGCGGCGAGGTTGTCCCCGCCCGACTCGATGAAGACGAGGTCGAGATCGGGGTGACGCCTTCGCATCTCGGCGACGGCGGCGAGGTTGATCGAGGCGTCCTCCCGGATCGCGGTGTGCGGGCAGCCGCCCGTCTCCACCCCGATGATCCGGTCCGACGGCAGCGCCTGGGACCGCATCAGCGCCTCCGCATCCTCCCGCGTGTAGATGTCGTTGGTGATCGCGCCGACGGACCAGCGCTCCCGCATCGCCTTGCAGAGCGCGTCGGTCAGCGTCGTCTTGCCGGCGCCGACCGGGCCGCCGATGCCGACGCGAAGGGGGCCGTGGGGAGATTTCATGTGCGGAAGAGCCTTGTCTGGAGCGTTTCATGCCGCATCGCGGCGATGTCGGAAAGGAGCGCGGCGCCCCCCGCCGCGTCAAGCGGGGCCTCCGCCGCCTCTGCGGCCAGTTCGGCGCAGAGCGGCAGGAGCCGGGCCAGCGCCTTCTGCCCCTCGGTCTGGCCGAGCGGCACGAGCCGCACCGCCGCCGACATGAGATTGCCCGCGAAGGCCTGAAGGAAGAGCGTCAGCGCGGGGAGGAGCGGCGCGCCATGCGCCCGCGCCGCCCGGCCGAAGGCGACCGGATAGGGCGCCGCCGGCATCTCCGGCCCGAAGGCGGCCGATGTGACGGCGGCGAAGGCCGCCCCCTGATCCTCCGTCTCGGTCAGCCGCTCGGCGGAGGCGGCCAGCGCCCGGGCGAGGTCCGCCGGCTCCTCGCTCTCCGGCGCGCGCCACGCGGCGGCGGCGAGGATCGCGTCGGTCCGCCCCGCCCCGTGCCGGAGCGCACCCTCGATCCAGCCGCCCGCCGAGGCCGCATCGGAGATCAGCCCTTCCGAGACCGCCCATTCGACTCCATGCGAATAGGCGAACGCGCCGACCGGGTAGCCCGGCGAGAGCCAAAGCGCGAGTTTCTGGAGCGCGTCACTCTCCATAGGGGTTCTCGAAGGCCGCGGCGCGGAGCCCGGCGTCCGGGTCCGCGTCCGGGTCATGGCCGTGATGGTGCGAATGGGTGCGGCCGTGGCCATAGGCGCCGCCTTCCGGCGTGAAGGGCTCCTCCACGTGCCGCACCTCGGCGCCTAGATGCGCCAGCATGTCCTCCATCACGTGGTCTCGCTGGATCAGGATGCGCCCCGCCTCCACCTGCGCCGGGGCGTGGCGGTTGCCGACATGCCAGGCGATACGGGCGAGCGCCCGGCCCTCCGCCCGTACTTCCGCCAGAGGCTCCGCCGCCGCGCGCACCGCCACGAGCCCGCCGCCTTCGAGCGCCAGCGCGTCGCCCTCCCGAAACTCCATCGCCTCCGGCAGGTCGAGCAGCACCGAACGCCCCGCCTCGGTGACGAGCCGCCCGCGCCGACGCCAGCGCGCCTCATAGGGCAGCAGAACCGCATCCGCGGCCTCCGCCCCGGCGCCCGGCCTCAGGCTCAGCGCGCGTTCCGTCATCTCGGGATGCTCCTCAGGGTTTCGAGCCGCACCAGCGGCGCCTCCGGGTCCGGCCCCGCCTCGGCGAGAAGGCGGATGAGGGCGAGCGGGCTTTCCGCCGCCTCCGCCTCGGGCCCCTCGAAGACCGAGCCGGTCAGCCGCCATCCTTCGCCTTCGAGCGAAGCGTCGCCGCTCGCAAGCGCGCGCGACAGGAAATCCGGCGCCGAGCCGCGCTCGATCGCATTCTCCGCGAGCGCCAGCGCCGCCAGCTTCGCCTCCGCCGCCGCGGAGACCCGCTCCGCCCGTGAAAAGGCCGAAAGCCCGGCGGCCGCCACCAGCGCCACGAGGCCGAGCGCCAGCGCCGCCTCGATCAGCGCGACGCCGCGCTCGCTATTCCGAAACGACATCGGCGTCCTCGCCGGTCCCGCCCGGCCGCCCGTCCGCGCCGTAGCTGAGAAGGTCATAATCCCGCGCGCCGTCCGCCTCGTAGGCGTAGGGCGCCCCCCACGGGTCGACGATGCCCGAGGCCTTGTCGAGATAGGGACCGGACCAGCGCGCCGCCTCGGCGCCGCCCGGCCGCTCGATCAGCGCCTTCAACCCCTCTTCGGTGGTCGGATAACGGCGCATGTCCACGCGGTAGAGATCGAGCCCCGCGCGGATCTGCCCCATCTGGATTTCCGCCACCGAACGCTTGCCCCGCTCGAAGAGCGCGAAGACCCGCGGCCCGGCGACGCCGATCAGAAGGGCGATGATCGCAAGGCCGATCAGGATCTCGAGCAGCGAATACCCGGCCTCTCCCCGGCGCGAGCGGCGTTTCCTGGTCTCTTGGCGCATCGCGAGGGTCCGGCTTCAGAGGGCGGCGTCGTAGACGTCGAGCACGGCCGTCATCATCAGCCAGGCGCCGGCGCCGATCAACAGCCCGAGGATCAGCGTGGCCGCCGGCGCGGCGACGGCGGCGAGGCGGCGTGCGCGGGCCTCGGCCTCCTCGCCGAAATGGCGCGCGGCGGCCGACATCAGCGGGCCGAGGGCCCCGGTCTCCTCACCGATGCCCGCGAAGGCGGACAGGGCGGGAGGGAAGCCGCCCTCGGCGAGCGCGGCGGAGAAGGGCCGCCCCTCCTCCACCGCCCGCGCGGCGGCGTCGCCCGCCGCGGAGAGCCGGGGCGGCCCAAGCGTTCGCGCCGCCAGCCGCGCCGCCTCCGCAAGCGGTGCGCCGCCTTCGAGCATGGCGCCGAGCGCGCCCGAATAGGTTTCCGCCGCCCGGTCCCGCGCCAGCGGGCCGATCAGCGGAAGGCGAAGAAGGACGCCCGCCACCGCGCGCCGCCCGCCCGCGGTTCCGGAGGCGAGGATCGCGGCCAGAGCCGCCGCGCCGAGAAGGGCGAGGAGCGCGGGGCCGATCTCGCGCAGAAGCGCGGCGCCGGACAGGAACCAGTCCGTCGCGGGCGAAAGCGGCGCGCCGGTCGCGCGCAGCACCTCCTCGAAACGCGGCGCGGCGAACCCGACGAAGACGGCGAGGGCGAGGAGCGAGGCGACGAGCACGAAGGCCGGATAGGCGAGCGCGGCGGCGAGCGCCCGGCGGCCCGCGGCGCGCCGTTCCGCGAGCGTCGCCGCCGCGGCCGCGGCGCGTGCGAGGTCCCCCGACGCCTCGCCAGAGGCGATGAGCGCCGCCTCGGCCGGGTCGAAGTCCGCCGGCCAGTCGGCCATCGCGGCCGAAAGCGGCCGCCCGCCGGAAACCGCGAGGGCGAGATCGTCGAAGAGCGGCGCCGCGCTTTCTGAACCGCCGGCCAGCCGAAGCGCCCGGTCGAGCGGCGCCCGCGCCGCGACAAGCGAGGCGAGCCGGCGGAGCGACGCGGCGCGATCGTGGAGCCGCGCCCTCGGACGCGCCGGCGCCTTGCCCGGCGCGAGCGAGATCGGCGTCAGCCCGGCCCGCGCCAGCGCCGCCGCCGCCTCCGCCTCGCTCGCCGCCGCCAGCACCCCGCGCCGGCGCGCGCCGGACGCCTCGGCCGCCGCATAACGCCAGAGGCTCACCGCTGACCCCCATGGCGAGTCGAGGGCGGGGTCAAGGATCGCGCAGCGACCGGCGGAGCCGGCCCGTCCTCGACGCCGCCCGCGACTCGCAACACGCTCGACGAGGCGACCTGCGGGAGCAGCCGCTCGCTCAGGCGCCTCCCAAGCAAACGTCCCCCCGCGCAAGATCTCGCGAACGCCGGAGGGTGCGCCCCTTCCCCCCTCTTGGGGGAGGGCCAGAGTGGGGGGCTCCCCGCCATCTCGCTCACGAGGGCGGCGGCGCGACCCGGAGCGCCTCGTCGAGCGAGATCGTCCCCGCCGCGGCGAGGTCCAGCGCCGCTTCATGAAGTGGAGTCGCGCCGGTCAGCGCCGCGAGCCCCGCCTCGGAGGGGCTGTCGCCCCGCACCGCATCCGAAAAGGCGCGCGAGGCGAGAAAGGCCTCGGCGACCGGAACCCGGCCCTTCACGCCGGTCCCCTGGCAGGCGGGGCACCCCTTCGCCCGCCGCCAACGGCCGTCTTCGCGCGCGCCGATCCGCCGAAGCGCGGCCGCATCCGGCGCATCCGGCTCGGCGCAGGCGTCGCAGAGCCGCCGGGCGAGGCGCTGCGCCCCGGCGCCGATCAGCGCGGCGGAGACGAGGAAGGGCTCGGCGCCGAGATCGAGCAGCCGGATCGCCGCCCCGGCCGCGGAATTGGCGTGAACGGTCGAGAGCACGAGATGCCCGGTCAGCGCCGCCTGGATCGCCACCGCCGCGCTTTCCCGATCCCGGATCTCGCCCACCATCATCACGTCGGGATTGTGCCGCAGCATGGCCCGCTGCGCCCGCGCGAAATCGAAGCCGATCTCGGCGCGGACCTGCATCTGCACGACGCCCGGAATCTCGTATTCGACCGGGTCCTCCGCGGTCATGATCTTCCGCGCCTCGTCGTTGAGCCCGGCGAGCGCGGCGTGGAGCGTCGTGGTCTTGCCCGCCCCGGTCGGCCCGGTGAGGAGGAAAAGCCCGTGCGGCCGGCGCGCGGCGGCGGCGACCACCGCCTCGTATTCCGCCGGCAGGCCGAGCGCGGAGAGGGAGCCCGGCGCCGCCTCGGGGTCGAGAAGGCGGATCGCCAGCGTCTCGCCGCCCGAGGCCGGCGCGGTGGAGAGGCGCAGGTCGATCCGCCGCCCGGCGAGGGGGAGCCGCGCCCGCCCGTCCTGCGGCAACCGGCGCTCGGCGACGTCGAGCGAGGCGAGCACCTTCGCGCGGGCGATCGCGGCCGGATAGGTCGCGGCGTCGAGCCGGGCGAGCACCCGCATCGCCCCGTCGACCCGCGCCCGCGCCCGGCCGCCCTCCGCCTCGGGCTCGAGATGGAGATCGGAGGCGCCGAGCCGCGCGGCGGTTTCGAGGAGCGCATCGAGCGCCTCGACCGCGGCGCCCCCCGCGGCCGGCCGCGCCGCCGCAACCGCCGGGCGCGGGGCCGGCGCGCCGGCGCGGC